>NZ_JABJVY010000013.1:0-140141 GCF_040750475.1 Amorphus sp. 3PC139-8
CGTTGCCGAGGCGCTTGGACCTTTGACGGCGGCCTCATGAGACCGGTCGCAGACGGCGTCCGCGATTTCGTTGGCTACGGGCCGACGCCGCCGGACCCGCACTGGCCGGGTGGCGCGCGGCTGGCACTGGTGATCGTCCTCAACGTGGAGGAGGGGGCCGAGCCCTCGATTCCCGACGGCGATTCGGTGACCGAGATCGCACTCACCGACGGGGTCGCCGGTGAGGTTGCACCCGGAACCCGCGATTTCGTGGCCGAAAGCCTGTTCGAGTACGGCTCCCGGGTCGGGTTCTGGCGGATCGCGGAGCTGTTTTCGGAGCGCGGCGTGCCGCTGACGGCGAACGTTTGCGCCCAGGCGCTTGCCCGCAATCCGGCGATCGCGGCAGCAATCCACGAATCCGATATGGATCTCTGCTGCCATGGCGACCGGTTCGAGCGCCACGCGCTTCTGGACGAGGCGGAGGAATGGGCGGCGATTGCCCGGGCGGTGGCCGGCATCGAGTCCGCCGTCGGCCGGCGCCCGGTCGGTTGGCAGAGCCGCTACACGCCGAGCGCGCGCACCCGGGCGCTGCTCGCCGAGCATGGCGGCTTTCTCTACGATTCCGACAGCTACGCCGACGACCTGCCGTTCTGGGTGTCGGTCGAAGGCGCGCCGCATCTGGTCGTGCCGCACTCCTTCACCAACAACGACAACCGGCTCGCGAGCGCCAAGCTCGGCACCGGCGTCGACTGGTTCGAACATCTGGCGGCTGCCTTCCGGGTGCTCCATGCCGAGGGCGCGCGCCGGCCGCGAATGATGACCGTCAGCCTGCACGCCCGCGTCTCCGGCCAGCCGGCCCGCTTCGAAGGGCTGCAGCGTTTCCTCGATCTGGTCGCCGCCCACGACGACGTCTGGTGCGCCGGCCGCTCCGAGGTCGCCCGCCACTGGATCGCCACCCATCCGGCCTTCCTCAGCGCGGGAGGCGGCGCATGACCGTGGGCCTGGACCTTCTTCTCCGCGATGGCCTGGTCGTCGACCCGGAGAGCGGCACGGCGGAGCGCCGCGACCTGCTGCTGTCCGACGGGAAAATCGCCTCCGTCGGCGCGCCCGGAACGTTTTCCGCGCCTCAGGCCGAGGTGATCGATGCCGCCCGGCGGCTGGTCCTGCCCGCCTTCGTCAACAGCCACACCCATGGCCATGCCAGCCTGATGAAAGGGGCGGCGGACCGGTGGACGCTGGAAGCCTCGCTGACCAACGGGCCCTGGCTCGGCGGCGCGCGCGATCCCGAAACGATCTATCTCTCCACGCTCCTGACCGCCGTCGACCTCCTCTCCAAGGGCTGCACCGCCTGCTACGACCTGGTCTACCAGTTCCCGAGCCCGACACCGGAAGGCTTCGCGGCGGTCGCCCAGGCCTATACCGATGCCGGCATTAAGGCGGTGCTGGCGCCGATGGTCGCCGACAGGAGCCTCTATCAGGCGATCCCGGGGCTGATGGAGGCCCTGCCGTCGGAGCTTCGGGCCGAGGTCTCCGGCGCCGCACTCGACGGGGACGCGGTGATTGCGGCCGTGCGCGACGTGGTGTCCGGCAAGGACAGCCTGCCGGTCGGCATTTCGTTCGCGGTCGCGCCGACGATCCCGCACCATTGCTCGGAACGTTTCCTGATGGCATGCGTGGCGATCGCGGAGGATAACGGCCTGCCGCTGCACATGCATGTCGCGGAGTCGCGCCTGCAGGTCGTCGCGGCCTACGAGCTCTACGGGTCGTCGCCGGTGGCCTATCTGGAGCGCCTCGGCGTGCTCAGGCCCGGCTTCACCGCCGCCCACGGCGTCTGGCTGGACGAGGCCGATCTCGACCAGCTCGCTGCCCATGGCTGCGCCATCGCGCACATTCCGGCGAGCAACCTCCGGCTCGGCTCCGGCTTCGCCCGGCTGAGGCCGATGCTGGAGCGCGGCATCACGGTCGGGCTTGCGACCGACGGCTCCAACTCCTCCGACGCGCTCTCCATGCCGATGGCGGTGCGGCTCGCCTCCTATGGCGCGCGCCTGTTCGCCGGCTCCCGCGACGACTGGCCGAGCGCGGCGGAGGTGCTGCGGCTTGCAACCGCGGGCGGGGCGGATCTGATGGGCATTGCGGGCGCCCGGATCCGGCCCGGTGCCCCGGCGGACCTTGTGCTGTTCGACCTCGACCATGTCGATTTCCTGCCGCTCACCGATCCGGTCAACCAACTCGTCACGGCGGCCGATTCCGCCTCCATTCGGATGGTGATCGCCGACGGCCGGATCGCGGTCAGCGACGGCCGGGTGCTGACCGTCGACACCTCCGACTTGGCGGACCGGCTCGACGCGGCAATTGGCCGGCTCGGCCCGGCCCTTGCATCGGCCAAGGCGCTGGCGGCGCGGCTGGAGCCGCACGTGGTGGCCTTTGCCGAGGGGAAGGCAAGTGTACCGCTGCCGATCGAGCGCTTCATCGTCGAGGGCGCCGGCAACCAGAGTTTCGGAGGCACGGCATGAGCGCGACCGACACCCGTCTCGACCCGGTCGATCTCCGCCGCGCCTGCGGCCAGTTCGCGACCGGCGTCGCCGTCGTCGCCACCCGCTCCGGCGGGCGGCCGATTGGCATGACCATCAACTCCTTCGCCTCGGTCTCGCTGGAGCCGCCGCTGGTGCTGTGGAGCCTGCGCAATTCTGCGCACTCGCGCACCGCGTTTGCGCGCGCAGACGGGTTTTCCATCTCGATTCTCGCCGCGCCGCAGATCGATCTCGCCCGCCGTTTCGCCGGCAGCCACGACGATCCGTTCGAAGGCGTCGCCATCGAAACGTCCTCCGGACTGCCGCTGATCTCCGGCGCGCTCGCCCATCTCGTCTGCGAAACCCGGAGGATCCACGACGGCGGCGACCACCAGATCCTGGTCGGAGAAGTCACGGATCTCGCCGTTTTCGGCGGCGAGCCGTTGGTGTTCGTCGCCGGCCGGTTCGCCACCGGCCTCAGCCATCTCGAGCCTGTTGGAGCCAAATGACCAAGATGATCCGCATCGGCCACATCACGCCGTCCTCCAACACTGCGCTCGAGCCGCTGACCTATCAGATGAACCGGCCGTACGACAGCAAGGTGAGCCACCATTTTTCGCGCACCGGCGTGACGCACCTCGCGCTTGCGCAAAGCTCCGAGGCGCAGTTCCAGATCGAGCCGATGCTGGCGGCCGCCCGGCTGCTCGCCGACGCCCCACTCGACCTCCTGGTCTGGAACGGCACCTCGGCAAGCTGGCGCGGGCTGGCCAACGACGAGGCGCTGTGCGCGGCGATCACCAAGGAGACTGGGGTCCCGGCCACCACCTCTACCATCGGCTTCTACGCCGCCTTCCAGGCCTTCGGTTGGAGCCGGATCGGCCTGGCGCTGCCCTATACGGCGGACGTTTCGGCCGAGATCGAAGCCGAATATGTCCGCCGGGGCTACACCGTCACCGCTAATGCCTGCCTGGGCCTGCGGGAAAATCGCGACATCGGCGCCGCCGACCCGGAAGCGATCCGCGACGTCCTGCGCCGCGCGGCTGCGGGCAATCCGGACTGCATCGCGGTCGTCTGCACCAACTTCAACGCCACCGAGTTGGTCGACGAGATGGAGGCGGAGCTCGGCGTTCCGATCGTGGACTCCATCGCCGTCACGCTGTGGCAGACGCTGCGGGAGGTAGGGGTCGAGGTGCGGATTCCCGGCTGGGGCCGGGTGCTTTCGGGCGCGTAAGCGCGACTTCGGCGAGCAAGAGGAGGGCCGGCATGGCCAAGGAGTTCTTTGTTGCCTACGGCATCGACGTCGACGCGGTTGCCGGCTGGATCGGCACCTATGGCGGCGAGGACAGCCCCTGCGACATCTCCCGCGGCGTGTTCGCCGGCCGGGTCGGCTCGCCGCGCCTGTTGCGGATGTTCGAGCGCTTCGGGATCAAGACCACCTGGTTCATCCCGGGCCACTCCATCGAGACCTTTCCCGAGGAGATGAAGGCCGTCGCCGAGGCCGGTCACGAGATCGGCATGCACGGCTACTCCCACGAAAATCCGATGATCATGACGCCGGAGCAGGAAACGGCGGTGCTCGACAAGTCGATCGAGCTGATCACGGCGCTTCAGGGAAAGCCGCCGGTGGGCTATGTCGCGCCTTGGTGGGAGTTCAGCGCCGACACCGTCGATCTCCTGATTGAGCGCGGGATCGTCTACGACCATAGCCAGATGCACAACGACTTCTTCCCCTACTACGTGCCCAAGGGGGAGAGCTGGACCAAGGTCGACTACGGCCAGACGGCCGAGAGCTGGATGAAGCCGCTCGTCCACGGGGCCGAGAGCGATCTCGTGGAGATCCCGGCCTCCTGGTATCTCGATGACCTGCCGCCGATGATGTTCATGAAGGCCTCGCCGAACAGCCACGGCTTCGTCAATCCGCGCGACATCGAGGAGCTGTGGCGCGACCAGTTCGACTGGGTCTACCGGGAATACGACTACGCCGTCTTCCCGATCACCATCCATCCCGACGTCTCCGGCCGGCCCCAGGTGCTCGCCATGCACGAGCGCCTGTTCGAGCATATGGCGCGCCACCCCGGCGTGAAATTCGTCACCTGCGAAGAGATGGCCCAGGACTTCCTGACCCGCTTCCCAAAGGGAAGTGCCGGGCCCAGGCCCTGATCGGCGGACAGGCAGGCAGGTCACGACCATGTGCGGCTTTTGCGGATCTTTCTCCGGCCAGCATCATTGGAGCGGTGCGGCCGTGTCGGGTGATCGCCCGACACGGGCCCGCGTTCGCCTCGCCGCTAGGGCGGGGCAGGTGGCCGCGCTCGCCGGTGTCCGGCTGTCGGCCTGGGGCGAGGGGTTCCAGGTCGCCGGCCGCACCGGACGCCGCGAGCTGGCGTTGGATCTCGCCGAGGCCTGGCGCGCCGCCGACCGTCTCGGCACGGCGATCGATCCGCTGGACGAGGCCTTGCTGACCCGGCTTGCCGGCGAGACCGGGAAGGCCAGGCCATGACCGGTCTGCGCGCGCCCGTCCGCGTCGATGTGCTGACCGGCTTCCTGGGGGCCGGCAAGACCAGCCTGTTGCGCCGGCTGATTGCGGCCGGTGCGCTGCCGAACACCGTGTTCCTGGTCAACGAGGCGGCGGACTTTCCGCTCGACGAGCGGCTGATCGGCGCGATTGCCGGCGAAGCGGGCGTGGCCGCCGGTGCGGTGGATGCGCTGGCCGGGCGTTGCGTGTGCTGCGCCGTCGACAGTGAGCTGCGCGAGGGGCTGATGGCGCTTGTGAGCGCCCGAGGGGCGGGCACGCTGCCGGCGTTCGACCGGGTGGTGGTGGAGACCTCCGGCATGGCCGACCCGACCCCGATCGGGGCGACCATCGAGGCCGACCCCGTTCTCAAGCCGCGCTTCCGGTTCGGCTCGGTGGTCGCCCTCGCCGACGGCTTGAACCTGGCCGACACGCTCGATACCGAAGCGGAGGCGCTGGACCAGCTTATCGCCGCCGACCGCATCCTTCTGACCAAGGCCGATCTCGCCGGGCCTGACGTTATCGACAGGGCCTGCGCGACGATCGCGGCGGTCAATCCGTTCGTCCCCATCCTAGCGGTCGATCCCAAGCAACCGCCTGCCGATCCCTGGCAGGGCATGGCACACCACCACGCGGCCGCCGGGAAACCGCACGCCCATAGCCACCGCCACAGCCTGACCGCCTTTGTCGTGCGCTGGCCGGACCCGGTGGACTGGGCGACGTTTTCGACCTGGCTGTCGCTGCTTCTGCACCGCCACGGCGACAAGATCCTGCGCCTGAAAGGGCTGATCCGGGTCGCCGGAGAAGCGGCGGCCGAACCGGTCGTGGTCCAGGCGGTGCGCCATCTGGTCTACCCGCCCGAGCATCTGCGGGCGGGCGTGGCCGACGATCTTTCCGGCGCCGAACTCGCGGTGATCGCCCGCGGGATCGACGCAGACCGTCTTGCGCGCTCCTTTGCCGCCTTCATGGGGCTGTCGGGGACCGAGGCGGCGGCGCAATTGGAGGTGCTGAGCGCATGAGCGTCCCGATCCCGTCGCCTGCGGACCGTCCGCGCGGCCTGGCCGCGCTGGAACAGCGCGCCCGCTTCGAACTCGACTGTCTCGCCTATCCGGCGCGCGACTGGGTGCCGCCGCGTACCTATCAGGGCGCGCCGGTCCACGATGCCGTCGTCGTCGGCGGCGGCCAGAGCGGGGTGACGATCGCCTTCCGCCTGAAGCGCGAGGGTGTCGCCAACGTCCGGGTGCTGGACCGCAACCCCGCCGGTCTGGAAGGGCCGTGGGTAACGTTTGCCCGGATGCACACCCTGCGCACGCCGAAAACGGTGACCGGCCCGGACCTCGGCGTTGCCAGCCTGACCGTCCGGGCCTGGTGGGAGGCGCAGCACGGCGCCCGCTCTTGGGACGAACTCGGCAAGATCCCGCGCGAAGCTTGGCACGACTATCTGATGTGGGTGCGGCGTGTGGCCGGCATCAATCTCACCAACAAGGCCGAGGTCACCGACATTGAGCCGCTCGAAAACGGGCTGTTCGCCGTCGGTGCGACGATCGACGGGCGCGGCGAAACGCTGATCGCCCGCAACGTCGTGCTCGCGACGGGGATCGAAGGCTGCGGCACCTGGAGCGTTCCGCCGATGATCGCCGACGCCCTGCCGCGCGCATCCTATGCACACACCGCAGACGCGATCGATTTTGCCGCCCTTGCCGGCAAACGCGTCGCGGTGCTGGGTGCGGGTGCGTCAGCGTTCGACAACGCGGCAATGGCGCTGGAGGCCGGGGCCGCCTCGGTGGACCTGTTCGCCCGGCGCCGGGAGATGCCGACGGCGAACCCCAACCGCTGGATGGAATTTGCGGGCTTCCTGCGCCATTTCGGCGATCTGGACGATGGCCGCAAATGGCGCTTCATGAAGCGCATCTTCGACGTCAACCAGCCGCCGCCCCAGGACACCTTCGAGCGCTGTGCCTGGTTCGCCGATTTCGCGCTGCATCTCGGGGCGCCGCTTGAGGAGGTCGCGCCGAACGCGGGGGGTGGGGTGCGCCTGACCGTGCCGGGCGCCACCCATGACGTGGATTTCCTGATCGTCGGAACCGGCTTTGCCGTCGACCTGGCGCGCCGGCCGGAGCTTGCCCGTTTTGCCGGGGAGATCGCGCTCTGGCGTGACAAGTATCAGCCGCCGGCAGGCGAGGCGCATGCCGTGCTGTCGGGCTTTCCCTATCTCGGCGACCGCTTTCAGTTCACCGAGAAGGAGCCCGGCTCAGCGCCATTCCTGAAGAACGTCTTCTCCTACACCTTTGCCGCCATGCCGAGCCTGGCGGGGTCCGCCGGCATCTCCGCGCTGAAATTCGGCTCGGAGCGGCTGACCTTTGGCGTCACCCGCAATCTCTTCGTGGAGGACGCCGACGCCCATCTGGCCGCGCTGCTGGCCTACGACGAGCCGGAACTCGATGTGGCCGCCGCCTACCGGCGGGTCGTACCCGCCGATGCACTTTCCGACAGCTGAAGGTAGCCCATGATCACCGTCGACGATCGCGCCCGGCGCATCCGCGAATCCGCGCACAAGATCCAGAAGCCGTTCGAGCTGGACGAAACGCTGTGCCTCTACAGCCCCCAGGACAACGTGGATTCGCTCGCCCATCCGCGGATCGCCGAGTGGCTGGAGTTCGTCGAAACAAAGTACGAGCCGGACCTGCCGGAGGCGGAGCGCCGGGTGCTGCTGTTCCTGCCGTGCACCAAGACCAAGCCCTATCCGTTCTCCTCCGAGCACCAGGCGATCAACAAGCGGCTTCTGGCGGAAGGCTTTCGACCGACCGGCGAGCTGTCGTTGCCGCCTGAACTGGTCGACCGGCTCGGCGACGACATGCCGAAGGACGTCCTGAACCTGGCCATCCTCTCCGACGGCAAGGGCACCATCATCCACCGGATGATCATTTCCGAGCCGATGGCGGTGGTGCCCTACGAGCACATCGTGAGCTTCAACGGCAAAGCCTCGCCCGCGACTGCCTACGACGATCCCGGCCTGTTTGAAAATCGCGGCAACGCGGTGTCGCCGTGGCGCGCCGATTCCACCGCCGAGCAGATCTCCGCCAGCCGCTGGCGCTGGGGCCCGGAGGAAAAGCGCGCCTATGTCGCCATGCACAACGCCATGGCGGAGGGCATCGCCAAGGTCGTCGGCCGCATCGGCGAACGCTACACCGACATCGTCTCCTGGGTGGCGCCGGGCCTGACCCATCGCTCGTTCGTGCTCGCGAAGGGCGAGCGGTCGGCCAACAAGGTCGCCGCGCGCCGCAAGGTGGGCGACGAGTTCCTGGCACTCGCCGGGGCCAACGACACGCTCGGCCCTGACGGGGCGATCGAGTGCCTGCCGACGCTGGAGCAGTGCCGCGACGCGATCGAGCGGCTTGCCACCCGCCTCGGCTCCGACATCGAGCACGCCACCGCCGTCTATGCCCGGGGCGGGGCCAACGCCACGCCGCTGGCGCTGCCGGAACTCCTTGACGTGCTCGTCGCCCGCATCAAACGCTGATTGAGAAGAAAATTATGGCTCCGCTTCCGCTTTCCATCGGCGTCAGCGACACCGATCGCACCCGCCCGCTTGCGACCGGCGAGGTGGCGATCGCCGACGTCGATGCGACGGTCACCTTCATGGGCGTGCAGGCGCTGTTCAACAAGCAGCTTTCCGAGCACACCTTCGACTGCTGCGAGTTTCCGCTCGGGACCTATCTGCGCACGCTGGAGCGGGCGGACCGGCCCTATCTGGCGATCCCGATCTTTCCCTCCCGCCACTTCCGCTTCTCCAGCGTGTTCGTGAATACCGGCAAAGGGATTTCCCGGCCGGCCGATCTCGCCGGCAGGCGGATCGGGATTCCGGTGTTCGATATGGCCGCGGCGGTCTGGCTGCGCGGCATCTTCGAGGATTTCCACGAGCTGCCGCGCACCGCGCCGATCTATGTCGCCGGCGGACTGGAGGAGGCCCGCACCGGCGACGAGCACCCGCAGTTCTATCCCGACCGCTTCCGCCACGAGGAGCGCACCGACAAGGGGCTGGCCGAGCTTCTGGCCGAGGGCGCGATCGATGCGCTCTATACCGCGCGCGCCCCCAGCACCTGGGACGGCGTCGCAGTGGAGCGGCTGTTTCCCCATCCGATGCCGGTGGAGCAGGCCTACTACCGCAAGACCGGCATCTTTCCGGCCATGCACGTGCTGGCGATCAAACGGCCGATCGCGGAGGCGAATCCCGGCGTGGTCCGCTCCCTGTTCGTCGCTTTCGCCAAGGCCCAGTCGATCGCGCGGGCGAACCTCGCCGACGCGGCCGCGCTCGCCACCATGTTGCCCTGGCAACTGGAGAGCCTGCGCACCGCCGAAGCCGTGCTGGGCAAGGACTACTGGCCGGTGGGCGTGTCGAAGAACCGGCCGATGCTGGAGGCCGCGATCCGCTACATGCGCGCCGACGGCCTGATCGAAATCGCGTTCTCGGTCGAGGACCTGTTCAGCGCCGACATGCTCGACACCTGACCGTACCGCCGGCATTTCGAGGATCAATCCCATGCGAACCTGGCTGCGCGATCCGATCGCGATCTTGGCCGACGACGCCCCCAACGGGATCGTGGTGGAGGACGGCATGATCGCCGAACTGGTCGGTCCCGACGGGCCGGCTGCGCCGTGCGAGACCGTGTTCGACGCCAGCCGGCACGTGATCCTGCCGGGGCTCGTCAACACCCACCATCACTTCTTCCAAACGCTGACCCGCGCCCATCCCAACGCGATCAACAAGGAGCTGTTTCCCTGGTTGAAATCGCTCTATCCGATCTGGGCGAGCAACCTGAACCGGGACAACTTCCGCCTCGCCGTGCGGCTGGCGCTGACCGAGCTCCTGATGTCGGGCTGCACCACGGCGTCGGATCATCTGTTCGTGTTTCCCTCCGACATGCCGGACGCCGTCGACATCGAGGCGGAGGAGGCGGCGGCGCTGGGGATCCGGATCGGCCTCACTCGCGGGGTGATCAATCTCGGCACCCAGAGCGGCGGCATTGCCGACGAGCGGCTGATGCAGGACGACGACGCGGTGCTCGCCGACTGCGAACGGGTGCTGGCGCGCTACCATGACCCCTCCGAGGGTTCGTTCAGCACGATCGCGCTCGCCCCGTGCGCGCCGTTCAACGTCACCAAGGAGATTATGGCGGCGACGGCGGAGCTGGCCGCGCGTCATGACTGCCGGCTGCACACCCATCTGGGCGAGACCCACGACGAGGACGCCTTCTGCCTGGCCCATTTCGGCTGCCGCCCGCTGGACTATCTGGAAGAGGTGGGCTGGATGAGCGACCGGGTCTGGCTCGCCCACGGCATCCATTTCGACGACGGCGAGATCGCGCGCATCGGTAAGCACGGCATCGGGATCTGCCACTGCCCGACCTCCAACATGGTGCTCGCCTCCGGCCAGTGCCGGACCAAGGAGCTGGAGGCCGCCGGTGCGGTGGTCGGGCTCGGCGTGGACGGCTCGGCCTCCAACGACAACTCCAACCTGATGGAAAGCGTGCGCCATGCCCTGATGCTGGGGCGGCTGACCTACGGCGCCGCCGCAGTGACCCATTTCGATGCGCTACGCTGGGCGAGCGAAGGCTCCGCGCGCTGCCTGGGGCGCAGCGACATCGGCCGCATCGCCGTCGGGATGCAAGCGGACCTGGCGCTCTTCACCCTCGACGAGCTGCGCTTTTCCGGGGCGGGCGATCCGCTCGCTGCCTTGGTCTTGTGCGGTGCCCATGCCGCCGACCGGGTCATGATCGCCGGCGCCTGGAGGGTGGTGGACGGCCGACCGGTGACGGTGGACGTGGCGCGCCTGCGCGCCGAGCACGGGGCGGCGGCCCGCCAGTTCCTGAAAGCGGTCTAGAGCATTTTCAGGCGAAGTGGAAACCGATTCGCCGTCCGGAAATGCGTCAAAACAAGCGGTTAGAGCCGTTTGGCGCTTCGACGAAAAGCGAAACGGCTCTAGATCATTGCTTTTTGTGATGAAAACGACGGCGCATGCTGGAGGCATCTGCCCACCAGAAGGACAGCCTGACGTTCTGCCATGACCGAAATCTGAGCGAACACGTCTGGCACGGACTTTGCTTTGAACTTCCTCGGCGACGATGAACCGTAAAATCGGGTCGGCCTCGGGGACATCTGGCAGCTCTCGCCCGGCATCTGTCGGACCGATCGAGGGCGATCCATCGCACCGCGTGGTCTGGAGCAGATTTTCGGAAACATGGACCCTGATTTTCCGTCCGTTTCCCGCTCCAAACCGGTTGCGCCGCGCGCCCGGCCGGATGCGCCTCCCCCATTTCCCAGTCCCGCTTCGCCCGGACCGGCTCCCGGTCTGGTGCGACCCGATCTTTTGTCTCCGATCGCAAGAGGAGCCTGACGATGACGACTTCCTTGACCCGGCGTGCGTTCAACCTCGGACTAATGGGCGCAGGCGCGGCCGCAGCGACCGCCGGGACGTTGGGCTTCCCGAGGCCCGCCCGGGCCATGAGCGAGCTGACCTTCCAGGCGATCTGGCTCAACGACCCGGAATTCCTGGGCTACATGATCGCGATCGAGAACGGCCTCTACGAGAAGGCCGGGCTCAAGGTAAACTATCTCCCCGGCGGGCCGAACCTGGTCCCGGTCGGATCACTCTTGTCGGGCAAGTCCGACATCGCGCTTACCAACATGCTGTCGGTCGGCAAGGCCGTTGTGGAGAAGGGCGCGCCGTTCAAGGTGATCGGCACCCAGTACCAGAAGAGCCCGATGGGCTTCATCAGCCTGGAAGGGACCGGCATCAAGGGTCCGAAGGACCTGGTCGGCAAGACGCTGGCCGTCTCCACCCTGGCGAGCTCCTCCGTCGCCGCCTTCCTGAAGCTGAACGAGATCAGCAAGGACGAGGTCAAGATCGTTCCCTACACCTTCAACCCGTCGGCGCTGATCAACGGCGAGGTCGACGCGGTGGTCGACTTCGTGACCCAGACCCCGTTTCTGGTCGAACAGGCGTCGGGCAAGAAGGCCGCCTACTTTCTGCTCTACGACTACGGGCTGGAGTTCTACATCGACCTGATTACCGTCTCCGAGGAGACGCTGGCCAACCGCCGCGATGATCTCATCGCCTTCCTGAAGGCGAGTAAGGAGGGCTGGGCGGAGAACTTCAAGGATCCGGAAAAGTACGTGAAGGCCTACCACGACACCTGGTTCAAGGGCACCGGTAGCACGATCGAGGCGGAGCTCTACTTCAACAAGGTGCAGGAAGACCTGATGATGCATCCGGACGGGCTCTACACGATGACCGAAGAGGGCATCGAGCGGAACATCAAGTCACTCGCGCTCCTGGGGGTCGATGCCAGCCCGGACCTGTTCGACACCTCGGTGCTCAAAGAACTTTAAGCGTCATGAACAGCCTGGATATGCCCCAGGCGGCCGCCGTCCGGCTCGGGAGTTCCGCTCCTGAGCCGGCGGACGTGGCCGTCGACCACATCAGTAAGATTTTCGACGGCGCCCAAGGCAAGCTGACGGCGCTCGATGCCGTCTCGCTCAAGGTCCAGCGTGGCGCGTTTACGGCGATCATCGGCCCGTCGGGATGCGGCAAGTCGACCTTGTTGCGCCTTGTCGCCGGGCTCGAGGACCCGACCCTCGGCGCGGTCTATGTCCGCGGCGGCGACCCGAAGGACTTCCGCGCCAAGGGCGAGCTCGGCATCGCGTTCCAGGACCCCGCGCTCCTGCCCTGGCGCTCGGTGTTCAAGAACATCGCGCTGCCGCTGCAGGTGCTCGGCCGCTCGGTGCGCGACCAGACGGACACCATCGACGAGCTGATCGAGCTAGTCGGGCTCGCCGGCCATCGCGACTCGCTGCCCGGTCAGCTCTCCGGTGGCATGCGCCAGCGCGTGGCGATCGCGCGTTCGCTGATGACCGATCCCTCCGTCCTGCTCCTGGACGAGCCGTTCGGCGCGCTCGACCAGATACTGCGCCGCGCCATGAATTTGGAGCTGCAGCGTATCTGGATGCAGCGCCAGACCACCACGCTGCTCGTCACCCATGGCATCGACGAGGCGGTCTTCCTCGCCGACGAGGTGGTCGTGATGCAGGCAAAGCCCGGCCGGATCGCGGAGATCGTGCCGGTTCCGTTTGCGCGTCCGCGCGATCCCGCGCTGATGTCGACGCCGGAGTTCCACGCGTTGTGCGACCGGCTCGGTGCGATCCTCTACGGCGATGCGGGGGACGCATGAGCCGCCATCTGCGCAGCCTGGCGATCGCAGTCCTGGTGCTCGGCGTCTGGGAGTTCGTCGGCCGGCTTCCGGTCGACGGCGTGCGGATCTTTCCCGCGCCGACGGCGATCGTTGCCGACATGATCGCCAACTGGGACCTCTATCTCAGCCACATCCTGATGACGCTGCAGAATGCGGCGATTGGGTTTACGGTCGGCAATTCGGTCGCGATCGTCGCTGCGATCGTGTTCGCCCGCTTTCCGCTGGTCGAAGGCCTGTTTCACGGCGTCAACGTCACGCTGTTCGCGGTGCCGATGATCGTGGTGGGTCCGGTGCTGGTGCTGGTGCTCGATGCCGGCATGCCGCAGATCGTGCTGTCCGCGCTGATCGTCTATTTCCCGACCATGGCGTCCATGCTGGTGGGCCTGCGTGATGTCGATCCGCGCCTGCGCGACCTGATCTGCGCCTATGGCGGCGGGGAGGGCACCATCCTGCGCTTCGTGCGGCTGCGCGGCTCGCTGCCGAGCCTGTTCGCCGGCTTGAAGGTCGCGGCCTCGCTGTCGGTCCTGGGCGCGATCCTGGGCGAGTTCGGGTCCGGCGAGCGCTGGGGGCTGGGCACCTTCCTGCTCGGCTCGCTAGGCCAGGCCAATGCGGCCCGGCTGTGGGGCATTGCCGTGTGTGCCGCCGGGCTCGCCATGCTCGGCTACGGCCTCCTGTCGCTGATCGGCGCCCGCATCCTGGGCGGCTCGGCACCGGTGACGGTGGCGGCGAGCCGGCTGCCGGATCATCTCTCCCGCGAGCCGCGCCCGCTGGCGCAGCGCCTGGCGCTGGTCGCCGCAGCGATCGCGCTGCCGTTCGTGCTGTGGAGCGTGATCCTGATGGCGACCGGGCTGAACCCGATCATCGCGCCCGGCCCGATCGAATCCTTCCACTACATGTTCCTGGGGCCGCAGGCAGACTGGGCCCGGGACACGCTGCTGGAGGCGCTGGCCAGCACGGTTCCGATCGCAGCGCTCGGCTTCGCTGCCGGGCTGGGGGCGGCCTTCGTGCTCGCCTCGCTGACGGTGCTGGTGCCGCGCACGTCGAAGGCGCTGATGCCGGTGGCGCTCCTATTGCAGAGCACGCCGCTGGTGGCGCTCGCTCCGATCCTGCTCCTGATCTTCGGTCGCGATCTCGCCGCCGCGGTGACCATGGCGGTGCTGGTGGTGTTCTTCCCGGCGTTCGTGCTCCTGTCGCAAGGCTTCGCGCTGGTGCCGAAGGCGGCGCTGGAGGTGGTGGAGGCCTATGGTGGCGGCCGGCTGAAGCGGCTCGTCTTCATCTCCATCCCCTATTCGACCAGCTACTTGTTCGCTGCCGCCAAGCTGGTGGCCCCGCGTGCACTCTTGGGCGTGATGGTGGCCGAATGGCTGCTCACCGGGACCGGGCTCGGCAACCTGCTCGACTTCTCTCGCGCCAATCTCGACTACGGAATGGTCTGGTGCGGGGCGGTCGCAAGCGTGCTGGTCGCGGTGATCGCCTACCAGGTGATCTCCGTGATGGAGCGGCTCACCGTCCGCTGATCCTCGGCGATCCTGCCTCCCAATTTCACACCCAAGAACAAAGGCGCGTGCCCATGAGCAGTCTGCCCACGGAACTCTGGAAGTGGGACGCGGTCGACGTGGCCGCCGGTGTCCGCGCAGGTACGGTTTCCGCGCGCGAGGTGACTGAGGCGGTGCTTGCCCGCATCGAGGCGGTCAATCCGAAGCTGAACGCGGTCGTGGATGTCTTGACCGAAGAGGCGCTCGCCGCCGCCGATGCGGCCGATCGGGCGGTGCGCTCCGGCCAGCCGCTCGGCGTCATGCACGGCGTACCGGTCACCACCAAGCTCAACGCCGACCAGGCCGGCACCTCCAACTCCAGCGGCGTGGAGGCCTTTAAGGATCGGATCGCCGATGCCGACAATCCGGCGATCGAGAACCTACGGCGCGCCGGCGCCATCATCGTCGGACGCACCAACACACCGCCCTTCTGCCTGCGTTGGATGACGGAGAACGACGTCTACGGCCGGACCTACAATCCCTGGTCTAAGGAGCATGTTCCGGGCGGATCGACCGGCGGCGGCTCATCGGCGCTTGCCGCCGGCATGGGCGCGATCGCCCAGGGGAGCGACAATGGCGGCTCGGTGCGCTATCCGGCCTTCTGCACCGGTGTGACCGGACTGCGGCCGACGCCGGGGCGGATCCCCTACTACAACCCGTCCCAGTTCGAGCGGCCGCTTTCCATGCAGTTGATCGCAGTGCCCGGACCGCTCGCGCGCCGGGTGGCGGACCTGCGCATCGGCTTCGAGGCGATGGTCGCGCCCGATCCGCGCGACCCATTCCACATTCCGATGCCGGTGAGCAATGCGCCGCCGCCGCGGCCGCTGAAGGTCGCGATCTCGCTCGATCCGACCGGGGACGGGGTGGAGCCGTCGGTCGCCAAGGCGCTGGAGCGGACGGCGGAGATCCTCACCGATGCCGGCTTCCAGGTCGCCACCCCGAAGATGCCGGACATCGTAGAGGCGGCGGAACTCTGGGACGAGATCTGCCAGGGCGAAGGCGGAATGGTGTTTGCGGAGATGGTGTCCAAGCTCGCCGACCAGCCGATGAAGGAGGCGATGGGCTTCATGATGGCCCGCATGCCGTCGTTCGAGCCCGGCGAGTATCACGCGCTCTACACCAAGCGCGCGACCTTGATGCGGCAATGGTCGATGTTCCTGGCGGAGTATCCGATCCTGATCACGCCGGTTTCGACCCGCGCGCAGTTCATCCACGGCGAGGACATCTGGAGCCAGGAGGCTAACGATCTGTCCTACCGCGTGCAGTCGACGTTGACGGCCTTCGCGCTTATCGGACTGCCGGGCGTGTCGGTGCCGACCGGGGTAGAGGACGGCCTGCCGACGGGCGTACTGGTCATGGCGCCGCGCTTCCGGGAGGATCTGGCGCTGGGCGTGGCGGAGATCATCGAGGCCAACTGCCCGATGGACACCCCGATCGATCCGAGGTTCTGAGGGGGAGAATTTATCGCTCACGCCAAGCTCGCTTCGCGAATGACTCTGCGGAGGCGGACTGACCGCCGGCGCGCGGTCGCGCGTTGGCTTTCGGAAATCCGACCGAAATCCGACGTTAGATCGTTTCATAGGCTCAGGACTCATTGATCAGAGCCAGAAGATGAGGGCAGCTGCGATGCAGATTGCTGAGAAGAAGGTGTGGGCGCAGCGGTCGTAGCGGGTTGCGATGCGCCGCCAGTCCTTGAGCTTGGCGAACTGGTTCTCGACCTTGTGGCGTTGCCGGTAGAGGGTGGCGTCGTGAGCGTAGGGGATGTTGCGGCTTCGGCTTGACGGGATGCAGGGCTCGATGCCTCGGGCCTGGAGTTCGGTGCGGAACCAGGTGCTGTCGTAGCCGCGATCGGCGATCAGGTGAGAGGCCGGCGGCAAGGCGGCGAGCACGAGGCGCGCGCCCTTATGGTTGCTCATCTGGCCTTCCGACAACAGCAGGATGATCGGCCGGCCCTCGCCGTCACAGACGGCATGGAGCTTGGAGTTCAGCCCGCCTTTCGTTCGCCCGATACGACGGGGAACATCCTCTTTTTAAGCAGGCTCGCCGCGGTGCGGTGGGCCCTTCAGATGCGTCGCATCGATCATGATGCGCTCCGGCTTGGGCCCTTCGCCGGCGAGAGCAGCGAAGATGCGATCGAAGACGCCCATCCTGCTCCATCGGATGAACCGGTTGTAAAGCGTCTTGTGCGGGCCGTAGCCGGACGGTGCGTCCTTCCACTGCAGGCCGTTGCGGATCACGTAGACGATGCCGCTCACCACGCGCCGGTCGTCAATCCGAGGCACCCCGTGTGCCAGCGGAAAATGCGGCGATATCCGCGCCATCTGGCGCTCGCTCAACAGAAACAAATCACCCATCACCATCTCCTCTATCGAAGACCGTGAACGTATGGCCCGCCCCGTCTGCAAAGGGGTATCTGAAGATTGCTCTGTTCAGTCTGCGTCAACGTATCCGGTCTCGGGATCGTGCCCCGGCCAAGATGGAGATCCGCGCAGCCCGGTCCTCATAATCACACCGGTCTCAATCGACCGTTCAATGGTCCAGGTTTCCAGGCGCCACTCCGCCCGCAAGTCTTCGATCAACAGGCGCATGCGCGGTGACAATCGGGGATCATCCTCGTCGGCAAACACCGTCAGCTGCGCCTCCAACTGCTTCCTTCCCTTTGGGGCTACAATCCCGCGCTCCAGCAACAATGCGCGGAGGTGATTGATCAGCGCCGTGCGTTCCGTCACCAGGCGCGAGCGCCCCCGATGCAGCGCCTGGATGTCCGATTGCGCCTCGCTCTTGACCGGCACGAACCGCATCGTCGGCCGCGTCGCGGCTTCAGCGATCGCCTCGGCATCACGGTCGTCGTTCTTGTTGGCCTTCACGTAGGGGCGGACATATTCCGGAGACATCAGCCGGACCTCGTGGCCGCACGCCGAGAACAGTCGACCCAGATGGTGAGCTCCGCAGCACGCCTCCATCGCGACGATGCAGATCGGCAATGCCTCGACAAAAGCAGGCACCGCGTCGCGACGCATACGCCGCCGAAGAATCACTCCGCCAGTCGCATCAAACCCAACCAGGCTGCACGAGTTCTTGCCCAAATCGATCCCGAGTACGACGATGTCCATCGGTCCGCTCCTCTCTCAATCCAAACTAATAGGTCCTGAGACTAGGTGTTTGATCTCGGGTTTTGATGGTGCCGTCTTCTCGCGAGAGTGGGGGATGCACTGGGACAGGTTCTGCACGGGTGCGCCACGACGACAGAGGCGGTCCGTCGAGCAATACAGAATAGTGAAGAGCATCTGAGGGCGCTTTCGAAGCGCTGCGGCATCAACCAGAAGACGGTCGCAAAGTGGAAGAAGTGGACCTCGGTTGCCGATCTACCGACTGGGCCGAAGGAAGCCTGTTCGAGCGTGTTGTCTGTGGAGGAAGAGGCGATCGTCGTCGCCTTCCGAAAACACACGTTGCTGCCGCTCGAGGACTGTTTCTACGCACTCCAGCCGACGATCCCGCACATGACGCGGTCTTCCTTGCATCGCTGTCTGCAACGGCATGGCATCAGACGGCTGCCCGACCTTGCAGGCGACAAGGAAGCGAAGAAAACGTTCAAGGCCTATCCGATCGGCTATTTCCACATTGACATTGCCCAGGTCCGGACCGTCGAGGGAAAGCTGTAGCTCTTCCTCGCCATCGACAGGACCTCGAAGTTCGCCTTCGCGCGCCTCGGCTTGACTTACGTCGTACGAGCTGTCCGGAAGAGGACCTTCAGATTTAACGTGACGCAGAGTGAAAAACGATCACCGGAGGCGACACGAATGGTTTTGAGATCAGCCATGCCCGGCGGACCGCTATGGAACCGGCGGTAACATTCGCTGTGAGATCCGTAACGGTGCCGGATCGGCACTGCAGCGATGCGTAAGGCCGGTCCAGAAATCGAGGATGCAATGGAGCATGTTGCTGAGGCTTTGCAGCTGGCGATCGGGGGGACCGGTTGAGGCGTTGTGTTTCCAGAGAACGATTTGAACCGCGCAACAGGTGATGTGCCGGCGCTTGACCGGCTCTATATCGAGATGATGCATACGTTCGCTGGAGGGATCATGCCTAGAGAACAATCATCGAGTCCCGATGAAACGAAAAAGGACACCTGATGTCGGTGGGTCTCTCCTTTGCGGCTCATGATTTACGGCGGCTGACCGAAATTGCGGGTATCCTGATCGCGCACGGTTTCGGCGATCTGGTACGCCAACTTGGGGTCGACAAGCTGGTCGGCGGCATCAGAAAGGCGACGCATCAAAATCAGGGCGTTGTGGATCATAGCCTGGCCCCGGAAGAGCGTCTGCGCCTCGCGCTCGAAGAGTTGGGTCCAACCTTCGTCAAATTGGGTCAGATCCTGTCCACACGCGCTGATATGCTGTCCCCAGCCTATATTGCGGAACTTGGCAATCTTCGGGACAAGGTACACACGCTCGAGTGGACAGAGTTGACCGTTGAGGTAGAAGCCGCGTTTGGCGGCTCTCTGGCTGAGGAATTTGATGCGGTTGACACGACACCGGTGGCCGCCGGATCGATCGCACAGGTGCACCGGGCAAGACTGAAAACCGGTGAAGAGGTGGTGTTAAAGATTCGCCGTCCCGGCATTGTCCCGGTGATCGAGGCCGACCTGCGCCTGATCAGGCGGCTGGCCGTGCTGGCCGAGGCGAAGGGGCTGGGCCGGTTCCGGCCAGTCGAAATCGCCACCGAATTCGACCGTTCTCTGCGCAGCGAACTTGATCTGGCCAACGAATGTCGGAATGCCGACCGGGTAGCGGCGAATTTTGCCGACGACCCTTACATTCGCATTCCCACTGTCCATTGGCAGTGGAGCCGCGAGAACATGAACGTCCAAGAATATATAATCGGCATCCCAGGCAGCAACTTGGTGGAGGTTCGGGCTGCGGGGTTGGACCAGAAGGTGTTGGCGCGGCGAGGAGCCGATGCAGTGCTGAAGATGATGTTCATCGACCGTTTCTATCACGCTGATCCTCATCCGGGTAATGTCATTTACCTTACGGCCAGCGAAATCGCTTTCATTGATTTCGGTATGGTCGGTCAGTTGACACAGCAGCGCCGGGACGAAGTGGTCGATCTGTTGTTCGGTGTGGTTGGTAAGCGTGCCGACAAGGTAGCGGATATTCTGTTGCGCTGGGCCGGAACTGAGAATGGAGACAATGTACGACTAGCTGCCGAAGTCGAAAGATTTATTGACAGAGTGCATGGCGTGCCGCTTGGGCAGTTGCATCTGTCGGAAATAATCGCTGACTTAATCGCGGTAATGCGTGAGCATCGCTTGGCCTTGCCGTATGATCTGACGATGCTGATCAAGGCATTTATCTCGCTTGAAGGCATGGGGCGCGAGCTTGATCCGACGTTCGATATGGTCGGTGCTGCACAGCCATTTTTGGAAGATCTTGTCTGGCAGCGCCATTCACCGCGCGAACTGGCGCGCCGGGCGCGTGAGGGGCTCACAGATGGATTTGGCCTGATGGCGGATCTGCCAGGAGATTTGCGTAAGCTGCTCGATGGTGCGCAGACTGGTCGACTGAAGCTGCATATCGAGCTTGATCAGGGGGAGCGGTATCTTCGGCGACTCGACCGTCTGATGGCACGACTGACGATGGGGATCGTGATCGCGGCACTGACTATTGGATCATCCATCGTGATGGCGGTTTCCGGCGACGAACTCTCCATCGGGATTTCGATTTTTGCGTTGCTTGGCTTTTTTGCTGCAGTGCTCGGCGGAGTTTGGCTGCTTTGGGCGATCTGGCGAGGCGGATGAACCTAGCCGTGCATTCGCATCGCCCGTCGTAGCTTGGATTACAGCGCCTCAATGGCATTCGTCGGATACAGGATGGGACGCTCGCTCTCGGAAGGCCGCAAAGACGCGCGCGATATTTTTCCAGTCCACCCGACGGCCACCACACTCAGCATGTGAATGAAGCCCAAGATCATGCGCGGGTTTCCGGCCCTCCGTGCTCAGGGCCGGCTCTTCCGCACGTGGGGCGAGATCGCCGCCCATGCCTCATTGTGATCCACTTCGACCGTGAATCACGAAAGTGTTGTCACTTCAATAGGTTGGAAGAGTTCAGGGCCTATTCGCCTGCGGCCTCGTCGTGGCTGTTCTCGCGCGGTCAACGTGCGAGCGCGATGGGACTTCCAAGCCCGCAAAGGGCCTCGGCCAAGCGTTGCGGTGGGCTCTGTCTTCCCGACACAGCACCCATTCTATGGGCCCCTCCTGGAAACGAAAACGCGCTGCGTAAAATTTAGTCTTGCCTATATATAGGAATGTATGGACTATCATACATATGAAGATGCAGGCGGGATCGATGACCACGGCGCTGCCAAGCCCTCTCGACTATGCTGGAGACTGGAACAGTCGGCCGCTCGATCGTTCCTCGCCTCTGCCGCTCTACGCGCAGATCAAACAGCGCCTCGTCGCCATGCTGCTGACGTTCGACCGGCCCGACGGGCGCTTCTTTTCTGATGAGCAGCTCTGCGAGATGTTCGGTGTCAGTCGCGACACGGTCCGACAGGCGGTTTCGGAACTTGTGCAAGAGGGGCTGCTGACGCGTTCGCGCGGACTCGGCACCTTCGTCGCCGCGCCGAAGGTCGAGGAGCGGTTCGATCCCGAGATGGATTTCCTGCGCCAGTGGGCCGACCACGGGACGCCGATGCAGTCGACCCTTTTGGTTTTCGAGCGGGTTGGCGCCGACGCGACCGTTGCAGCGCAGCTTGAGATCGAGCCCGGCGCACCGATCCTGTTCATCAAGCGCGTGCGTTCAGCGGCGAACGTGCCGGTCGCCCTCGACTATCGCTACCTCCCGGATGATCTGACGGCCGATTGGACGGAAGCCAGCGCAGAGGGCTCTCCGTTGCATCTGCTGTGGCAGCAAGTCGATTTGAAGAACGGTGATTTCGCCATCGATGCGGGCATCGCCGGGGCGGAGGAGGCGGAATATCTCCAGCTTCCGATCGGCGCGCCCGTCCTCATCCGCACCTTGCGCTATCGCTCCAGCGAAGGGCGGCTCGCCATGGCCGGCCACACCGTCCATCGCGCCGATATGGCCCGGTACACGCTCACTATTCCGCTGTCCCGCGATCGCGGCTTCGGAGGCATCAACACCAGCACCGTGCATCGAGACTAAGACGAAATACTGACAAAAGGGAACAGGCCTTCCGTCTACGTTCTGATCCAACTCTCTGGAATATAAAGAAACTTCCGGATCCAGGAGTTGGACGGCGTCCCGGCCGCCGGACTGGTGCGGCGAGCCTTGACATTGAACCACCAGCCCGAGGAGCCGGAGGGGGCTCCTTCGAAAGGAGGCGATATGACCATCGCACGACGCGAATTTCTCCAACTCGCTTCGGGGGCCGCGTTGGCGCTCGCGGCTGCCCGTCCAGCCTTCGCCGCAACCGGCAAGCCGATCAAGGTGGGATCGATCCTTTCGGTCACCGGCCCCGCGGCCTTCCTCGGCGAGGATATGAAAGCCGGCTTGGAACTCGCGATCGAGGAGCTCAACGCCAAGGGCGGGATGGCCGGACGGCCGGTCGAGTGGACCTTCTATGACGCGGAAAGCCAGACCCAGAAGGCGATTTCCGCCACGCGCCGTCTTATTAGTCAGGACGAAGTCGATGTGATCGTCAGCGGCGGCAACATGAGCGGGATCGCACTCGCCATGGCGCCTCTGGCAGAGGCCGCGAAAGTGCCCTTCGTCTCCAGCGAGGGCGCGATGGCAATCGTAAACCCCGTCGACGAGCGCAAATGGGTTTTCAAGGCGACTGTCGACGATTCCGATGTTCTTCAGCGCATCGCCGACTACTGCGAAAAGAAGGGCATCAAAAAGGTTGCCTTTCTGTCCGATACCAGCGGGTTCGGACAGGGTGCGAAAACGCAAATGGAGATCGTCGCGCCGCAACGCGGCCTTGAGGTGGTTTACGAGTCCTTCGCCCCGTCCGATACCGACATGATGGCGCAGCTCACCCGCATTCGCGACAGCGGAGCCGACGCGATCATCTGCTGGACGGTTACGCCCGCCGGCGTTGTGTTCCTCAAGCAGGCCATGCAGCTTGGCCTCGACAAGCGCACGCTAATCCACAGCTATGGCTTCGTCTCCGCTAAGTATATGGAGCTTGCCGGTGCTGCGGCTGAGCCGCTTTTGCTTGCTAGCTTGAAGATGCCTGTCGGAGATCAGCTTCCCAACAGCGACCCGCTGAAGGCCGGAATTCTGAAATTCTATCGCGATTACGAAGCCCGCTTCGGCCATCCGCCGAGCCTTTATGCGGCGGAGTCCTATGACGCAGCGATGCTCGCGGACCAGGCCCTCATTAAGGTCGACGCCGACCCGCATCGCCTGCCCGAAGGGCTTGAAAGCGTGACCGGCTACGCGGGTCTCAGCGGAGTGTTCAACTTCTCCCCCGAACGCCACTCCGGCCTGTCGAAGGACGACATCGTCCTGATCAACTGGCGCGATGGTCGCTTCCATCTCGCCGACTATGCCTGACCAATAGCAAATACAATCCTCCAGGAGGCAAGACACTATGGCCCTATCGCGCGACATGTCGATGGAGCAGGCCGTGGAGATGGTGGAGACCCTTCTCGACGGTCCAGAAAGCCGGTTCCCGCTGTCCTTTAACTCCGATCTCCCGCGCATCCGCGAGCTGTTCCACACCGCCACGCGCAGCCAGTGGGATCCGCAGAAGGACATCGACTGGGACAAGCTCGATCCCGACGCTTACACTCAAGAGCAGCGCGATGCCGCGCGTCTCTACTGGAGCCGGCGAGCGTGGTCGGAATATGGGGCGATCTCCGAAAGCCCGGCGCTGCAGGTTCGCTTCGGCGTGGAGAAGCGGCCGTCCGACATGCAGCTCTTCTTCACCATCCGCTCGCAAGAGGAGGCGCGGCACGCCGAGGTGTGCCATGCAATGGCTGAACGGCTCGGCGGCTACGTTGAGAAGCCGGTCGAGGAGCTGTTCCAAGGTTCGGTCTCGACGCACGGCGTGCGTCGCGCCGCACTGAGTGCCGACATCCCGCTGGAAGGCATCATCGCCGCGCTCGTCTGCACGGCGGAAGAGATCGCGTTCGACGTCTTCAAGCATCTCGACCGAGTCACCCGGGATCCCGTGGCGAAGCAGATCGTGCGTTTTATCATGCGCGACGAATCCCGCCACTGTGCCTTCGGCTGGTATTTCCTCGAAGCGATTTGCGACACGCTCGATAACGAGCAGAAGAAGATGATTGAGGACTCCGTCGTTACTATGATGGAGAAGGTTGAACTTAACGGCTACCACAGCGCCTGGCTCGCTCCGCCCAATCCGGCATCAAATGCCGAGGTCGAGGCCGACCGGATCACCTATGAGGCAGGCCTTGGCGCCACCGTGGAGGAGGCCGAAAAGCCGGTCTTCATCGCCACTGTGCAGCGCATTCGCGACCAGATGCGCCCGCTCGGGATCAACTTGCCACCCTTCAGCCATCCCAAGCTCGGGACGATTTGAGATGGATACGGCGGTCCAGACACGGCCTTCTCCGCTGAAG
Source organism: Amorphus sp. 3PC139-8 (assembly GCF_040750475.1). Taxonomy (NCBI): domain Bacteria; kingdom Pseudomonadati; phylum Pseudomonadota; class Alphaproteobacteria; order Hyphomicrobiales; family Amorphaceae; genus Amorphus; species Amorphus sp. 3PC139-8. The sequence goes on from NZ_JABJVY010000013.1 coordinate 24,336, forward strand.
CTATTCGTAGAGCGTCGCTTTCCTCTCGAAATGAATGTGACGTTGCCTGAGATCCGCGCGCTCTACGAATCCGGCAAAGCGGGACGATGGAACCCGCTCCGCGACATCTCCTGGGACGCGCTCGGAGTTGACGACTACGACCCGCCGGTGCGTGAGGCGGCCCGGCGCGCCTGGAGCCGGCGGGTCTGGGTGGAGGCCACCGGCCTCACCGAGACCCCGGCGCTCCTCATGCGCTTCTGCATGGAGGCGCATCGCGAGATCGACCCAAAATTCTATCTCACGGTGCGCAACACGGAAGAAGCCTGGCATGTCGAATGCTTCGACCGCCTTGCCGAGGCGTTCGGTGGGCGCATCGTGCGGCCGGGCTCTAAGGCTTATGAGGCGGTGTTCAATCAGAACCTTCCGCGTCGGGTGCTCAATGCCGACCAGCATCTCGACGCATATGTCGCCGTCCACGCAGCCTTCGAGGACGGGCTGGAGCTTGAGCTCTACCGAGCTTGGCGGCGCGCGGCGAAGAATCCGGTGATCGCGAGCGTTCTCGATCACATCATCTCCGACAAAGAGCGTCATGCCGCCTTTGGCTGGCTTTATCTCGGCATCCGCGCGCCACACTGGAGCGAAACAGAACGAAAGCTGATTTCCGAGGAACTCGTGCGTCACGTCAACGAGGTCGAGCTCCAAGGCTACCATTGTCCCTGGCTTGCTCCGGAGCACGCCGGGGCGGAAGCCGAGGCGGAGGCTGTTCTGGCTGCCAACGGCCTCGGCGCCACCGGCCGGTCAGAGGAGGAGGACGTGATCGTGAGCTATGTTGCGAACGCGCGTCAGAAGCTCGCCGAGCTCGGCATCAAGTTGCCGGTGTTCGAGACGAACCGCATGCGCGCGTTCTGAGGCGTCATCATGGAGAATGGCTCGGCTTTCCTACAGATCCTGGTCGCCGGAATTGGGACGGGCGCGATCTACGCGCTCATCGCGCTCGGGTTTAACGTCGTCTTCAAGAGCACCGGAGCGATGAACTTCGCCCAGGGCGAATGGGTTGTGATGGGTGGAATGATTTCCGCCCTCCTGCTCGGCGCCTTTGGATCCGTAGCCCTGGCTTGCCTGGTCGCGGTCGTGCTTGTCGGTGCCGTGGGGCTCCTATCGGAGCGAGCCGTTATCGCTCCGCTCAGGCGGCCGACGCCGCTCCTGATTACGCTGATCACGATCGGACTTGCGATCTGTTCGCGCAGCCTCGTGATGCTGATCCTCGGCAAAACGCCTGTCGGCTATCCCGGCTTCTCAGGCGGCGCCACGCTCTCCGTCGCAGGCGTTGCGATTCCCTTCCAGACGCTTTGGATCATCGCGATCACACTGATCTTCCTGGTCATCATGCATCTCTTTTTCGAGCGCACGATGCTCGGTAAGGCGCTTCGGGCGGCTGCCGCGGACCGTGAAGCGGCGTCGATCGTCGGTGTGAATGTGGGCTCGACGGTGCTCCTCTCGTTCGGCATCGCCGCTTTGGTGGGAGGGCTTGCCGGCGCGATCATCACGCCGCTCACTCTCGCGTCCTACGATCAGGGCGCGATGTTCGGCTTCAAGGGCTTCAGTGCAGCGATGCTGGGCGGGGTCGGGAGCCTTCAAGGCGCGGTGGTCGGCGGTATCGTACTCGGCCTCCTGGAAGCTTTTGGCAGCTACTACATTTCATCGCATTTCAAGGACGCGATCGCATTCGCAATCCTCCTTGCCATCCTGTTCGCGCGCCCGTCCGGCCTTCTCGGTCGTGCCGAGATCGTGAAGGTGTGACGATGAGCACGTCCTCGTCCCAGTCGGCGGCCCTGACCGCTACCGGCCGTCCCGCTCCCGGTGGTTGGGTCGCGCTTGCCGCCTCCCAGCACATACGCCTGGTCGCGGTTTGGTTGGCGCTGATTGTCCTGCCGTTCGTTCTGCCGAACAACTACCTCCTGTCGCTCGCCAACCTCGCCTTTATCAATCTGATACTGATCGCCGGGCTCAACTTGTTGATGGGCTACGGTGGGCAGATTTCGCTCAGCCAGGCGGGCTTTTTCGGGCTCGGCGCCTATACGAGCGGGGTCCTGAATGTCGAGCTCGACGTCACCCCTTGGCTCGGGCTGCCTGCGGCGGCTCTTGTCGCCGGTGGAGCGGCGGCGCTTGTCGGCATCCCGGCGCTGAGGCTCAAAGGCCACTATCTGGCCATGGCCACGCTTGGCTGGAACGCCATCCTGATCGTTTTTTTCGTCCAGTTCATCGATCTCACCGGCGGTCCCAACGGTCTTCTGGGGGTCGAGCCGTTCTCGATCTTCGGCTACGCACTCGACCGGGAGCCGCGGGTGTTTCCGCTGGTTTGGGCGACCTCCTTCCTTGTCATGTTGGTGATCTTGAACTTCTTGCGTTCGCGTTCTGGGCGGGCGCTGCGCGCCGTCGCCACCAACGAGCTCGGCGCCGATGCGGTCGGTATCGACAGCTTCCGCATCAAGCTGGTCGCGTTCAGCCTCTCTGCTGCACTGGCGGGAATTGCCGGCTCGCTCTACGTGCACGTGAACATGTACGCGTCGCCGGAGACGTTCTCGATCGCGACATCGATCTTGCTCATCGTCATGGTCGCGATCGGTGGTGCGGGAACCTTCTGGGGCCCCGTCCTCGGCACGGCGATATATGTCCTACTGCCTCAGTTTTTGGCGGGTTTCGAAGATGCTGAGCTGCTGATCTTCGGAGCGGGAATGATCGTGGTCCTGGTCGCCTTCCCGGGCGGGCTGGCAAGCTTGCCGACTGCGGTCGCCAGATGGGTGGGGAGGCGCGCATGACGCCGATCCTGGACGTTTCAGACCTTACCTGCCAATTCGCCGGTGTAACCGCGGTCGATGATCTGTCCTTCACGGTCGACCGCGGCCAGATCAAGGCCGTGATCGGTCCGAATGGCGCCGGCAAAAGCACACTCTTCAACATGATCGCCGGCGTCACCCGGCCGACCACCGGGACGATCAGCTTCGACGGGTCGCGCATTGACGCGCTGCCGACATTTCGTCGGGCACGGCTCGGCATCGCCCGGACGTTTCAAAACCTTCAAGTCTTCCAGGAGATGACCGTCCTTGAAAATGTGATGGTCGGTGCTCACACGACCGGCCGGGCCGGGACGATGTCCGCCATATTTGCCACCCTCCGCCAACAGGCGGAGGAGCGGGACCTGACAGAGACCGCCCATGCGCTCCTGACGCGGTTCGGGCTTGCCGACAAGGCGCAGCTTAAGGCTGGCGCCCTGTCCTTCGGCCAGATGAAGGTGTTGGAGCTTGCGCGCGCGCTCGCCTCCGATCCCAGCCTGCTTCTGCTCGACGAGCCGGCCGCTGGCCTGCCCCACGGGGAGGCGGACCGCATGGGCGAGATCATCGTCGACCTCAACCGCAATGGCATGACGGTCCTTTTAGTGGAGCACAACATGCGCATGGTCATGTCTTTGTCCCACGACATTCTTGTCCTCAACAACGGACGGCGCATTGCCGAAGGCGATGCCGACACCGTGCGTCAGCACCCGGAAGTCCTGGCCGCCTATCTCGGCGAGAGCGAAGATGCTTGAGATCACCGACCTTGCTGCCGGTTACGGCGCGTCCGATGTGCTGCACGGCATTTCGCTCAACGTCCCGGAAGGGGAGTGTGTCTGCCTGATCGGGGCGAATGGCGCTGGCAAGTCGACGCTCCTGCGCTGCGTTGCAGGCCTCCTGCGCCCAAGCCGTGGGCGCATCGAGATTGCCGGGCGCGATCGGACCGGCGGCTCTGCGTCCGCCAGGCTCAGCTACGGCGTTGCCATGGTTCCGGAAGGTCGGCGCGTGTTCGCGCCGATGACCGTGCGGGAAAACCTGGAGATGGGGGCATTTCGTCGGTTGATCTGGCGGCGCGACCGAACCGTTTCGGACGATCTGGACACGGTTTTCGAGCTGTTCCCACGCTTGGCCGAGCGTCAACATCAGGCCGCGGGTCTGCTATCGGGCGGAGAGCAGCAAATGCTGGCAATCGGCCGCGCACTCATGAGCCGACCACGGCTCCTGCTGCTCGACGAGCCGTCGATGGGGCTGGCCCCCCGCGTCGTCCAGGATATCTTCGCCACGATCCGCCGTCTGAACCGCGACGGCATGTCGATCCTGCTCGCCGAGCAAAACGCCAACATGGCGCTCAAAAGCGCGACCCTTGGCTACGTTATCGCTGAAGGCGAGATCGTTCGGGTCGCCGAAAGCAGCCAATTGCTCGACGATCACTCCGTCCGCTCCGCCTATCTTGGTCTTTGAAAAATCCCATCATGCTGAATTTACCATCTGCCGTCGACGCTCAGCTCGAGGCCGAGTACGCGTTGCGTCGGCGTCACCCGGAGCGCAGCGAGGTTTACGATCTCCATCGCCGCAAAAGCGCTGCGGTCAGGGCTGACGGACGCTGGCAGCTCGATGTGCGTTACGGCGCCGGCCCGCGCTGCCTGCTCGATGTGTTTCCGGCGGGGCCGGCCGGAGGGCCGGTGCTCTTCTTCGTGCACGGGGGCTACTGGCGTGCCCTAGACAAGTCCTACGTATCATTCCTGGTGCCTCCCTTCGTCGCCGCGGGCATCACGGTGGTCTTGCCGACCTACGATCTCGTTCCCGACGTTCCGGTCGGAAGCATTGTAGACGAGTTGCGGTTGGCGCTTGCTTACGTGGTCGAGAATCTGGCGCCATCCTCCGTCGTTGTCGGCGGGCACTCTGCTGGTGGCCAGCTAGCGGCCATGCTGGCCCTAGACGATGCGGAGCGCGGCGGGGGTCCAATCTCCGGGCTCGTCGGGGTGAGCGGCGCCTACGATCTAAGACCGCTTCTGCGCACGTCGATCAACGTGGACCTCCGTTTGACGGAAGAGGAAGCGGCAAGACAAAGCCCGCTCGTCCGGCTCGGCACTCTGCCGTCGACCGCTCCTTTGGTGCCGCTTTTGGCTGCCGTCGGCAGCGAAGAGACGCGCGGCTTTCGCGCCTGGTCGGCGGAACTCGTGGAGGGCTGGCGTGCGCGCGGCGCCGAAGCGCACCTCATGGAACCGGACGGACGGACCCATTTCACAGTTCTCGACGCGATCGCTGAGCCCGACGGCGCGTTGGCGAAGGCGATCATCGCACTCGCCGGCGTTTAGTGGCCACTACGGCCCTGGGGCTTTTCTTGTGGGTCATGGGTTCGCCTTCGTCGTTCGGTTCGCGACGTGCCGCGCGTGCTTGTCGGGCCGCTTGGTCGCTGATCTGGACGGCGACTACAGTCTGCTTTTTCAGACCTCTCGACTGAGATCTGATCCATCGATTTTTCCGTATCCGCCGCCGCCGGCCGACAGGCAAACGATGCGATCGCCTTTTCTGAGCTCGGTGCGGCTCTCGCGGGGGCCGAGCGGGACGACATCGCCGGTCGCGCGCTCGATGTGGTAGGCGTGGCCTTCGCCGTCAGCGCCGCCGGCCAGGCCGTAGGGCGGTACGCGCAGCCCATCGCCGCTTGTAGCGATGGTCGCGACACCTTCTCCTTCATAGCGCATTCGAAAGACGCCGCCGGGACCGCCGCGCTTCAGGCCGGCGCCGCCGGAGCCTTCGCGCAAGGAATATTCCTCGACGACCAGCGGATAGGAGGCCTCGGTGCGTTCGATGCTCGGCGAAGGGGTGCCGCCGGGATTGTGGATGCCGCCGAGGTTGGGCCAGCCGTCGTGGTGGGCGTTGGCCCCAGCGCCGCCGCGATTGAAAAACGAGTGCCAGATGAAGGCCTCGCCGGACGTGCCTCGGCCGGCAATGGCAAAGCGGAAGCGGCGGGCAAATCCGGCGATCGCGGCTTCGGGGAGCGCATCCGCCATCGCTTTCAGCACCGCCTCGATGATCGCGCTGGCCGTCAGCGAGGTGCAGGCGGCCACCGGGGCCGGCTCGCGCGGATCGACGATCGAACCCGGTCGCGTGACGATGTCGACGCAGCGACTGGCGCCGTCGTTGAGCGTCCCCTCGTTGTCGCTCAGATAGAGTAGGGCAACGATGACGGCCGCCCGGGTGTTGGCAATGGGACTGTTGAGGAAGGTCGGTAGCTGGTCCGGACAGTCGCTGAGATCGACAACGATCCTGTCGGACAAGATGTCGATTTTCGCCGTGATCGGAATCAAAGGCTCGTCGGGAGCGCCTTCCAGATGACTGGTGCTTTCGTAGTGGCCGGGGGTATAGCGCTTTAGAAACTGGCGCATGTGCGCGTCGCCGGACGCGAGTACCGCCTCGGCGCAGGTCGTGGCGATCTGCGATCCGTAGCGCGCGATGAGCTGCTCCATCCGATCGCGGCCGGTATAGAGGGCGGCGATCTGGGCGTGGATGTCGCCTTTCAGGTCATCGCCTTTGCGCGAATTGAGTGCCATGAGCTCCAGAACGTCGGTGCGCAGCCGTCCCCGCTCGACCAGTTTCATCGGCGGAATGCGCAGGCCTTCGTGCCAGATCTCCGTGGCGCCGGGACTGTAGCTGCCCGGCGAAAGGCCGCCTATGTCGCCTTGGTGAGCGCGCAGCGCCACCCAGAAACGGATTTCGCCCTCGCCGAAGACCGGCATCGCCATGGTGACGTCAGGGAGGTGACTGCCCCCGAGATAGGGATCGTTGGCGATCAGCACGTCGCCTTGTTGGAGATCCCCCTCAAAAACCTCGGCCATCGCCTCGATAGCGAAGGGAATAGCGCCCATGTGGATCGGCACGCGCTCGGCCTGGGCAAGGGTTCGGGCCCGACCGTCGAGCACCACGCTGGAGAAATCGCGGCTTTGGTTGAGGATCGGCGAGAAGCAGGTGCGCGTCATCGCCTCGACCATCTCTTCGGCGATGGCGCGCAGCTTGTGCTGGACGACGGCGAGGGTCAGCGGGTCGATAGACGGCTTCGACGCCGGGACGGTGTCGGTCATGGTCAGCGGACTCCGGGAACGATTTCGAGGCTGCCGTTCGCGTCGACGCTCGCGCGGCTGCCGGGCAGGACGAGGACCGTCGTCGAGGCGGAATCGACGAGGCCCGGACCTTCGAAGGTCGCGCCCGCGCCGAGGTCGTCGAACCAATAGGTCGGACACTCGGTCCATTCGCCGAGATAGGCCGGGCGCGATCCGACCGGCGTCGCGACCTTCTCCGCCGCAGGTGCGATCGCCGGAAGCGTCAGCAGCGGAATTTGGCCGAGGGCTGAGACGCGGCAGGTGTCAATGAAGGCGGGCTCGTCGTGGACGTGGTGGAAGAGGCCTCGATAGGTCTCGGAAAATTTTTCCTGAACCCGTGCGGGGCCGTCACCGGCAAGATCGGCTTCGACAAGGCCGACATCGATGCTCTCGATCTGTCGGCGATAACGACATTCGACGGTTAGGCGCATCGCTTGGCGCGCGTCCTCGAAGCCGTCCTCAAGGAGAGCGGTCCGGCCTTCTTGGATGAGCTTCTCGAAGATCGCGCGCAGGTCGGCGGGCGAGAGCTCCTCCACGGAAACTCCGACACTCTGACTGAAATCGTGGCGGACCTCGGTCGCGAGAAAGCCGAGCGCCGACAGGACCGAGGCTTGGCGCGGTACGATCGCGCGGGGGATCTCCAGTTCGCGCGCCACCTGGTCGGCATGAAGTCCGCCGGCACCGCCGAAGGACATGAGTGCGAACTCGCGTGGATCGGCGCCCCGACGTACTGTCGCCAGGCGAATGCCTTCGGTGATCTTGGAGACGGCGAGCTGCTGAATGGCATAGGCCGCCTCCTCGACGCCGATGCCGAGAGGATCGGCGATATCGCGAGCGAGCGCGGCTCGGGCAAGCTCGGGCGCCATCTCCAACCGGCCGCCCAGGAAAGTGGCGGGGGAGATGCAACCGAGCACCAGGTTCGCGTCTGCAAGCGTCGTCTTTGTGCCACCTCGCTGGAAGGCGACAGGGCCGGGCGATGCGCCGGCGCTCTGCGGGCCGACGGTGAGAATCCCGGCGGCATCGAGCGCCGCGATCGAGCCGCCGCCGAGCGCGATCGGATTGATCTCGATAGCGCTCACGGCGATCTTGGCATCGGCGAGCACCTTGGTTGGCTGCTCGATGGGCACGTGGTTCTCCACGATGCAGACGTCGCTGCTGGTGCCACCGGTGTCGTAGCTCACCACGTTGTCGAGCTGCATTGATTGGGCGAACAATGCGGCGGCGCGCGCACCGCCGGCCGGTCCGCTGGTTACGGCGCCGACGGCCCGTTGCCCGGCCTCTGCGATGGGAAGAACCCCGCCGCTCGATTGCATGACGAGGATGGGCGCCTTCGCGCCGCTTGCCTTGAGGTTGTTTGAAAGCCGCTCGAGGTAGCGGCTTAGACCCGGCCCGACATAGGCATTGACCACGGTGGTCGAAAGTCGGTCGTATTCGCCTTCCTTGGCCAGGATGTCGCTGGCGAGGGACGTGTAGACCGGCCAGCCGGACGCCGCGATGCGCTCGGCGACCAGCCGCTCATGTACCGGATTGCGATGGGCGTGAAGCAGACACACGGCCACCGCTTCGACGCCCGCTTCGCGAAGCTCGGCGATGACCTGGTCGATTTCCGTCGGATCGGGCGCTGTTTCGATGCTGCCGTCGGCGCGCAGCCGTTCGGTGATCTCCTTGCGCAGAGACTTTGGTACCAGCGGAGCGGGAAAAGGGTCGCGCAGCGAGTAGCGCTTGGCCTTGGTACCCTCGCGCATGACGAGAAGGTCGCCAAAGCCTTTCGTCGTGATCAGGCCGACCTTGGCGCCCTTGCGCTCGACGAGAATGTTCGTGGCGACCGTGGTGCCGTGCACCAGCATCTCTAATTCGCCGAGCAGCGCCTCGAACGACATGTCGAGTTCTGCGGCGAGCAGCTTCAATCCGTTGGCCACCCCGCGGGACGGGTCGTCAGGGGTTGAACTGGTCTTTACGAAGACCACCCCGCGCCGCGGCACCGAGGCGACCACGTCGGTGAAGGTCCCGCCAACATCGATCCCGATGCGCATACGACCATCCTCTCCAAACACAAAACTGAGCTTTCGATATCGGACTAGTCAGGATTGGTCAATGTGTGCAGAGCCTGCGTAATGATTTCGCAAGAAAGGTCAAAAATGACCATTTTTCTGGCTTGACAACCTGAGTACTCAATCTGAGGATTGCCCGGTCTTGCTGATCCGAGCAGGGCGTCACGGTGACAAATGCGAAGGGGCACCGCTCTTCGAGCCGAGGTTCGCGTGCCGATGAATTGGCGCAACGGGAACACAGAGAGGAACACAATGAAGCAGCAAACGAGGACGCGGATGCGTACCCTCTTCGGAAGTCTGGCGATCGCCGGGCTCTTGCTCGGAGCCGGGACGGCCTCTGCGACGACCACCTTGAAATTCGGCAGTCTCGGTGCGCCGGGATCGCTGTCCGACAAGGCGATCAATCACTTCGCCGAGCTGGTGAGCGAGAAGTCGAACGGTGAGATCGAAATCCAGAGCTTCGGATCCGCGCAGCTCGGAAGCGACCGCGATATGCTCTCGAAGCTGAAGCTGGGCGTGCTCGATTTCTCTCTACCGTCTTCCATCATGTCGAGCGAGATCGACCTCTTCGGCATGTTCGAGATGCCCTATCTCGTGCGCGACCGGGAGCATATGAAGCGCATCGAAGAAGAGATCGTTTGGCCGGTGCTGGCTCCGGCGGCCGAGGAGCGTGGCTACAAGATCCTGGCGGTCTGGGAGAATGGCTTCCGCAATCTCACCAACAGCGTGCGCCCGATCGTGAAGCCGGAGGATCTCGATGGCATCAAATTGAGGGTGCCGCCGGGCAAGTGGCGGCTCAAGATGTTCGAGGCCTACGGCGCGAACCCAAGCCCGATGAAATTCTCCGAGCTCTTCGTCGCGTTGCAGACGGGCGTCATGGACGGGCAGGAAAACCCGCTCACCTACATCGACAGCTCGAAGTTTCAGGAAGTGCAGGATTACCTTTCGCTGAGCGGCCACGTCTACGCGCCGGCCTATGTCACGATGGGCCTCAACCGCTACAACCAGCTCCCGGAAGAGACGCAGAAGATCCTGACCGAGGCGGCGCGCGAAACCCAGGCCTTTGTCTACGAGACGGCCGCAACCGACGACGCGGCTTTGGTCAAAAAGCTCGCCGACGAGGGAATGGAGGTGAACGAGGTCGACAAGGACGCCTTCATTGCCGCCAGCGGCACGATCTACGAGGAATTCGAGACCGAAGTGCCGGATGCGGCTCCTCTGGTCCAGAAGGCGCTTGAACTCGGCCAGGAGTAGGCCGCCCTCGCGCGGACCGACTCGGGACGCGCGATAGCAAACCCGCCGACCGGCCGCCTATTCCGGGCTGCCGGCCGGTTCGACCGCCGACCTAACCGTCACACGCCGCATGCTGCACGGTGACCCTTCGGGCCCCTTCCGATTCCGATGGTCGAACCCGAGCAGCCGCCCGACGAGGCTTCCATGACCTCAATCAAGCGGGGGCTCGAATTGCTCCTAGAATGGATTGTCATCGCGCTGATGGTGATCCTCGCGATCACCGTAACGGCGGGTATCGCCTTCCGGGCGGCCGGCGCGGCGCTACACTGGTACGACGAAGTCGCCTCGATCCTGCTCGCCTGGCTCACCTACTATGGGGCGGCATTGGCGGCGCTCAAGCGCGCGCACATCGGGGTCGGCGAGATTATGCATAAGATCCCAACGATCCCGCGCGCCTTCCTCTATGCGATCGGCGAGTGTCTGATCATCGGCTTCTTCGTCGTCGTCATCTGGATGAGCATGCGCCTCTACGGCGCGCTCGAGGGCGTGATGCTCGTCAGCCTGCCGTGGATGCCCGAGCGCTTCGTCCAGTCGGTGGTGCCGATCGGCGCGGCTCTCTTCATCCTTGCGGAGCTGCTGAGCATTCCGGAGGGCTGGCGCGCCCTTGCAAAGCCTGCCGCCCCCCATATCGACGAACTCGCACCGGACAGCGTTTGACCCATGGCCACTCTGCTCGCCTTCGTGGCGCTCGTCGCCATCGTTCTCATCAACGTGCCGATCGGCGTAAGCCTCGGCATCGTCGCCTGCGGCGCGATCTTCCTCACCCAGGGAACAAACGCTCTCGTGAGCGTACCGATCAGCCTTTATAGCGGCGCGACGAACTTTCCGTTGATCGCGATTCCGTTGTTCATCCTTGCCGGGGCGATCATGAACGCCTCTGGGATTTCCCAACGCCTGGTGGCGCTCGCCGTCGCGCTCGTCGGCTTCGTCCGGGGAGCATTGGCGATGGTCTCGGTGGGCACCTCGCTATTTTTTGCCGAAATCTCGGGCTCGGCTGTCGCCGATGTGGCCGCCCTGGGGTCGATCCTCATTCCGGCTATGCGACGGCGCGGCTATCCGAAGGCATTCGCGGCCGCCGTGATCTCCTCGTCGGCAACGCTCGCGATCATCATCCCGCCGTCCATACCCATGATCCTCTACGCCGTGATGTCCGGTTCCTCGGTGGTGCAGATCTTCGTTGCGGGTATCATACCGGGTCTGCTCGGCGCTCTCGGCTTCGCGCTTCTCTCCTACGTCTTCGCCCGCCGCTATGACCTGCCGGTCGAAAGTCGCTTCGAATTCGGCGAGGTCCTCCGCACACTGAAAGAAGCCGCGTGGGCGCTCTGCCTGCCGATCATCATCCTCGGGACGATTTTCGGTGGAATCGTCACGGCGACCGAAGGCGCGGCGATCGCCGTCGTCGCCGCCCTCTTCATCGGCGTCGTCGTCTATCGCGAGTTCAATCTCGCCAATCTGCGCGAAGCGTTGATCGAGGGCGGCATCCAGACCGCGGTGGTCATGCTGCTCGTGGCGGCATCCTCGCTGATCGGGATCTGGCTGACGGAAATGCGCGCCCCCCAGGCTTTCGCCGAGGGCATCATGTCGCTGACGAGCAACAAATGGGCCGTGCTTGCGCTTCTGAACCTGGTTTTCCTGGTTCTCGGCCTATTTCTTCACTCCGCGGCCGCGGTCATCATGATCGTGCCGATCGTCATGCCGCTTGTTCACTCTGTCGGAATCGATCCCGTTCATCTCGGCATCGTGCTTGCGATCAATATCGGCATCGGCCAGCAGACACCGCCGGTCGCGAGCGTGTTGATGGCGACGTGCGCGATCGCGAAGGCGAACGTTTGGGAGGTTTCGCGGGTGAACGTCTGGTTCGTCGGCGTGCTCGCGGCGATCCTGCTGCTTTGCACCTATGTCCCAGCCGTTCCGATGTTTTTGGTGAACTCCTTCTATCGATAGGCCGAGACGTTTTCGGGAGAGCGTTTGATGCAGCAACCGCCGGCCAAGGTTGGAGACGCGATTGAGACGATCGACACGCCGGCGCTGTTGATCGATCTGCCTCGCTTTGAGGCCAATCTCGTCCGTATGGCAGCGTTCGCCGCGAAGGCGGGCGTTGCCTTGCGCCCGCATGCCAAGACGCACAAGAGTGCCGCGATTGCCCATCGGCAGGTCGAGGCGGGGGCGGTGGGCGTGTGTTGCCAGAAGGTCTCCGAAGCCGAAGCGATGGTCAGGGGGGGCATTGCCGACGTCTTCGTCTCGAACGAGATCGTAGGCCCTGCCAAGCTGGCGCGTCTCGCGTCACTTGCGACGCAGGCCACGATCTCCGTGGCGGTCGACCATCCGGCCAACGTGCAGGCGTTGTCTGAGGCGGCAGCTCGAGCGGGCGCGCAAATCGATGTGCTGGTCGAGCTCGACGTTGGGGCCCACCGCTGTGGCGTCCGATCGGCGCAAGCCGCGGCCGATCTCGCAGGTATCGTCGATGCCGCCGGGCACCTGCGTTTAATGGGTTTGCACGCCTATTTCGGATCAGCCCAGCACATCGAAGATTGGAGCGCCCGCCAGACGGCGATAACGGGCGCGGTCCGGTTGGTGGAGGAGACGCTGCGGGCGCTGACCGCAGCCGGGCTGAAGGCCGACGTGGTCACCGGCGCAGGAACGGGGTCGTTCCCCTTCGAGGCAGCCAGCCACGTCTACACGGAGCTGCAGGTCGGCTCGTACATCTTCATGGACGCGAGCTATCGCCGTATTCGCGACGAGGGTGGCCGGCCGACCACCGTCTTCGATCCGTCGCTCTTTGTTCGCTCCACGGTCATGAGCACGCCAGAACCGGGTCTTGCCATCATCGATGCGGGCCTGAAGGCGCTCAGCCCCGATTCCGGTCCGCCTGAGCTCGTTGAGCCGGCGGGTGCTTCTTATCTCGGCGCCTCCGATGAGCACGGCCGCGTTGCGATACCGCCCGGAATGGAGGTTGCGCTCGGCGATTGCCTGACTCTCATTCCAGGTCATTGCGACCCGACGATCAATCTCCACGACTGGTATGTTGGCATCCGTGAGGGGCGGGTCGAAACCGTGTGGCCCGTCGACGCGCGGGGTGCGATCTTTTGATCGTGGGAAGCAGACCGGAGTTGGGGGCATGGTGAAAAACGCGGGCCGCGAGGGCATGGGCCGGGCACCGGAGCCCCTTTATGCGCGTATCCAGGCCTCAATCCGCGAAGGCATCAAAGCCGGCACTTACGAGCCGGGCGACAAGCTCCCGTCCGAGATGGAGCTCGCCCGCCGGTTCGACACGACCCGCTCGACCGTCGTCAAGGCGCTCCAACAACTGACGTTCGATGGCACCATCGTAAAGGAGGCGGGACGCGGCAGCTTCGTGGCTCCGCGGGTCTTGAAGGTGCGTCAGGAGCCCTCCCGCATCCGCTCCTTCGAAGAGCAGGTCGAGGAGCTCGGTGCTTCCGTCGAACATCGGCTTGTCAGTTTCACTCGGATTCCGGCACCAAAAGACATTGCGGCGCAGCTTGGACTCGACGAAGGCACGGAGATTTACAATCTCGTGCGCCTTCGTCTGGTGCAGGACGTGCCGGCGGTGCTCGAAAATCGGTATATGCCGCTCGACGTCGGCGCTCGCATGAGCGTCGACGCGATCTCCAGCCAGTCGATGTACGCAATTCTTGCCACCGAGGTCGGCCGTCCAGTCGCGCGGATCGATGGCGTCATCCGGGCTGCAGGCGCTGTGGAAGCGAGCGCGCGCCATCTGGCCATTCCCGCCGGGACGCCGATTCTCGTCCGGGAGTATGTCCTGCGAGACGCCGCGGGCCAGGCCCTGGTTTGCGGCACCGCCACATTCCGCGAGCAGTTCCAGATCTCTTACTCGGTCGAGGAGGACGAGCCCGGCGCGGTTCGATAGTCGACGGCCTCCTTGAGTCATTTCCGCTCAGATGGAACCATCTGTGCGCCCAGAAATGGCACCAGATTCAATAGGTTGAGGAAATCCTTCCCATTTAAGTTGGTTCAAGTTGAATGGGACTAGACACCTATGGGAAGTTTGGAGCGCATCATCTCCTTGCGGTCGAACGTGTCACCGTCGGCCACAAAAGTACCATCACCAATGGCATGCAGCATGCGCTTCTCTTTGCGCTTGTCGTCGCAATAGGCCGCTACGCCCTCAAGCACGATGATGCTGTGCCGGTCGACAATATCTGTGACACGGCATTCTATATTCGCGAGACATTCTTTGATCAGTGGCGCGCGTACGTGCTTTCCAGGTTCGGCAGTGAGCGCGAATTTCTGGAACTTGTCGGTGTCTTGCCCGGAGCATGTTCCAATTCCGACGACGATGTCGAGCATGTCGATGGTCGGCACTGAAATGACGCATTCTCTCGAGGATTCGAGAGCGGCGTAGGAGTGGTTCCAGGGGCCTGTCGTGATGGCGAATTCCGCCGAAAACCCTAGGACCATTGTCCATGTGATGGTCATGACATTGTTTTTGGTGCCATCGTTTGTGGTCACCAGCACAACAGGTCCGGGCTCGATCAGGGTGAATGCTCTTTCGAGCGGAAGGTGATGCATGTCGCGATCCTTCAAGACACAAGATGCTCTCGGGCTCAGAAGGCACTCCGAACCTACTTCGCTGGAGAAGCAAGCATGATCTTCAGATACATCATCCTTTACGGCGACAACGCCGCTGGCGTAAGCCAACCGGCGCGAAAGCGTAGTCTGTATCTCCTCTAACTTATTGATGTTGATGGAGAAACGTCGCTTCGCTACAAACGCCAGCGACAAAAGTGCGGTCGCGTTCGAAACCGGAGTGGCGGTCGGATCGTCCGCCGCGGGCCGGTCATGTTCAGCGCTCCTCGGAAAACTCGGCGGTCGGCTCGTGTCGATGCACCGCCAGATGGACCTCAAATGTCGCGTCTTCTCACCGACGTCTATCTCAGTCAGCGCAATCAACTGACGGGACGCGTCATGAGGATCGTTCGCGATCGCCAGACGGCGGAGGACCTTGCACAGGAAGCCTATCTGCGGGCTTGTCACGCGCTCGAAGCGGGTCCGATCGAGCATCTCGAAGCTTTTTTGCACCAGACGGCTCGCAATCTCGCGCTCGACTATCTGCGCCGCACCCGGAGCCGGGCCCGCTTCGAAGTGGTGGACGCCGACGATCGGCTGACCTCTTCGGTGGCTGCCGATACGCCCGATCCGGAGGCTGTCGCGATCGATCGCGAGAGGTTGCGCCTGTTTCAGGACGAGCTGGCGCGGCTTCCCGAGCGTGCTCAGAACGTGCTTGTGCTCAGCCGCCTGGAAGGATGGACCAACGCCCACATTGCGGAGGTGCTCGGCGTGTCGCAACGCACCGTGTTCAACGACCTGAAGCTCGCCATGACCCATTGTCGCGAGGCGATGCAGCGACGCGACCGAGATTGACCATTCGGTGTCACAGCCCGCCAAACGCCGTTTGCCGAAACCAGTCCAAAGAACGTCTAATGAATAGGATCCATTCTGTGGGACGGCCAAGGTGAACGGCGGGACTGACGATCACGACGGGAACGGTGTGCCGGCGGAGGAGGATCCGATCGCCGAGGAGGCGTTCGGCTGGTTCGTTCGTGTGAAGGACAACCCGAGCGATATCGCCGTCCAGGAGGCGTTCCGGGCCTGGCTTTCTCAAGATCCGCGCCACGAAGAGGAATATCGACAGCTTCAGCGGATTTGGGGGGCACCGGAGTTCGAGGCGGCGGTTCGAACACTGCCGGTTGCGCGCGAAAGGCGGGAAGACGCGACGGCGCCGGCACCGCCTGCGCGGTCATGGCGGTCGCGCCGGGCATTGCCGATCGCCGCCATGGCTGCGGCGATCCTCGTGTGCCTCGTCGGCGCGTGGAGCCTTCCGGGTATGCTGCTTTATTGGCGTGCCGATTTCGTGACCGACGTTGGCGACCGGCAGGCCGTTTCGCTTCCCGATGGCTCGACAATGGTGCTGGATACCGCGTCCGCGGCGGCAATCGATTTCGCCGAAGGTCGCCGTAGCGTGCGCCTTCTCTCCGGAGAGGCCTTTTTCGATGTCCGCCACGACACCGAGCATCCCTTCCGCGTCGCCGGCAAATTCTCAGAAGTGACGGTGACCGGGACCGCGTTTTCGGTGCGGCTCGAGGCCGACGACGATCGCATCGTCTTGGAAAGCGGACACGTCGAGGTCGCCCGTCTCGATGATCGGGCCGACCGGGTCGATCTCGATCCCGGCGAGATGATCCTCGCCCGGGCCGGAGCGCTCTCCGATCCCGTCGAGGCCGACCCGACACGGCTTCTCGCCTGGCGAGACGGCCGCGTCGTGTTCGAAAATCGTCGTTTCGCCGACGTGGTTCGGGAGCTCGACCGCTATCTCGACGGTCGGATCATCGTCGCCGACCAACGCGCTGATCAGCTCACGATCACCGGCAACTATCGGCTCGACGATATCGACGGCGCCGTCCGCAGCCTGGCCGATGCTGCGGGGCTGAGCATCAACCGTCTTCCGGGCGGAATCATAATCCTTCTTTGATTGGTCCACTTTTTTTGCCGGATCTCGCTTCCCCGTCCGTCAGGGGAGATGGAGCCCGTCGCGTCCTGCGCGCGTCGGGTGAAAGAGGCGTCAAAAAAAGGGGCATTGGCATATGGGACGAGCGGCGGGGTACGGCGCGCAGAGAGGGCCGCGACGACAGGGACGTTTCGTCGGCAAGCGATGGGGCGGGCTGATGGCGACGACTGTGGTTCTCGGCGCCATGGCAGGGCCGCTGGCGGGAGGGGCGTTCGCCCAAGCGACAAGACCGGTTGCGGTGTCCGAGGCGGTCACCTTCGCCATTCCCTCCCAGCCGCTCTCCGGCGCGATCGATGCCTTCATCCGCGCGACCGGCTGGCAGATCAGCTATTCGTCCGAGCTTGTGCGCGGAAAGCGGTCGAATTCGGTTGAGGGAAGGCTCTCTCCCGAGGCAGCGCTGCGCGCACTCATTGTCGGCACCGGCTTGGAGATGAGGGTCGGCGGTGCCGGATCGGCGGCGCTGGTCGATCCCGGTACGCGTGCCGTCGACACCGTGACACAGGCGGACGGCTCGATTCAGCTTTCCAGGATCGACGTCACCGGACGCGTTCGCAGTGGCTGGGAGCCGGTTGAGGGGTTCGTCGCTGAAGAGAGCCTCGCGGCGACCAAGACCGATACGCCGATCCTAGAGACGCCGCAGTCGGTCTATGTGGTCGGCCGCGAGCAGATGGACGTCCAGGATGCGGAGACCGTTCCCCAGGCATTGCGCTACACGCCTGGTATTCTGACCGAACGCAATGGCGCGGACGAGCGGACCGACTTCATCTATTCGCGCGGGTTCGAGATCGACGAATATCTCGACGGAACCAGGATCGTGCCGGGCGTGTGGACGACGCCGAAGGTCGAAGCCTTCGGCCTTGAGCGCATCGACGTGATGAAGGGGCCGGCATCTGTTCTGTACGGCCAGGGCTCGCCGGGCGGCGTTGCGAGCCTCATTTCCAAGCGCCCGACGGCGGAGCCTTATCGTGAGGTGTCGGTCGAGGCGGGCAACTATGAAAGCTTCCGGGGCACCATCGATCTCTCCGGTCCGCTCGACGCCGACGGACGCCTCCTCTACCGGCTCACGGGTCTCGTCCGCGATGCGGACACCCAAGTCGATGGCGTGGAAGAACAGCGCTACTTCGTCGCTCCGGCGTTGACCTGGCGCCCGACCGAAGACACCACCCTCGACATTCTGACCCAGTATATGCGCGATCCGGACGTCGGGCTCTACTACAAGCTCCCCGCCGTTGGCACGCTCCTGCCCAATCCCAATGGCCGGATCCCCACCAGCTTCCGCTCGGGCGATCCAAGTTTCGACCGGCAGGAGCGAACCCAGTATTCGGCCGGCTACAATTTCGAGCATCGTTTCTCCGATGCCCTCAAATTCCGCCAGAACGGACGGTTTACGCGGGTCGAAGGCGACTACGCCATTCTCGTGGTCGGCAATCTGCAGGCCGACCAGCACACGATCGACCGCTCCGCCTATACCGCGGTTGAATCGACCAACACATTTTCCGTCGATACCAACCTTCAGGGCAAACTATCGACCGGCCCGTTCGAGCACACGATCCTTGGCGGTGTCGACTACCAGCTCTTGAACAGCGACCGCGTCGATGGTTTCGGCAGCGCGCCGCCGATCGACTATCTCAACCCGATCTACAATCAGACGATACCGGCGACAGTCGCGTTTCTGGACAACAATCAGAAGAACGAGCAGATCGGTATCTATCTGCAGGATCAGATCGATTTCGGCAATTTGTCCTTGGTCGTCGGCGGTCGTCACGATTGGGCATGGTCCGATACGCTCGATTATCTCTACGGCAGCGAGACGAAGCAGGACGACGCAGCCTTTACCGGCCGGGCAGGGCTGATCTACACTTTCGACAGCGGCATCGCGCCCTATGTCAGCTACTCGGAATCCTTCGAACCCGAGGTTGGGACGACCTTCGACGGGACGCCGTTCGACCCGACCACGGGTCAACAGTACGAGGCAGGTCTCAAATATCAGCGCCCCGGTACGAACAGCTTCTTCGGGGCCTCGCTCTACGAGATCCATCAGCAGAACGTTCCGACAGCAGATCCCGATCCCGCGCACCTGGCGATTGACCCATTTGCCCAGGTCCAAAGCGGCGAGGTGGTGTCGCGCGGCGTCGAGTTGGAAGCCAATGTCGAGCTGACCGACGGGCTGCATCTGATCGCGACCTACGCCTATCTCGATGCCGAAATCACCAAATCGAACGACGGTCTGGAAGGGTTCGCCCCGGTCTATCAGCCGAAGAACATGGCCTCGGCCTGGCTCGACTATCAATTCGCATCCGGCCCGCTCGATGGCCTCGGCGTTGGAGTGGGCGTTCGCTATGTGGGCGAGAGCTATGGCGACGCGGCCAACACGTTGGTGGTGCCGGCTTACACGCTGCTCGACGCGTCGCTGCGCTACGACGTTGGCGCGAAGGTTGCGGCGCTCGACGGCCTGGAGCTCTCCCTCAACGGAAAGAACCTGCTCGACGAGGTCTATGTCAGCGGCTGTCAGAACATCAACACCTGCTACTACGGGCAACGCCGCCTTCTGAGCGCCCGGCTCAGCTATCGCTGGTAGGCGAAAGGCGGCGCCATGGGGCTCGTTGCTCGGCGGACATTTCTGGCTGGCGTCGCCTGTGCTCTGGCGCAGCCGGCTCTCGGTCGTCCCTCCGCCGAAACGAGCCGAAGGATTGCCGCCATCGGCTATGAGGCCGCCCAGTCGCTGATGACCTTGGGGCTGACACCGGTGGCCGCGACCAATCCCGAAGGCTATGCCGAATGGGGCGGCTATCCGGTGCTGTCGGCAACGGTGACGGACGTCGGTCTACGGACCGAGCCGAATCTGGAGCTCCTTCAGGCCCTGGCGCCGGATTTGATCTTGGTTGCCGACGGCGATCTCTGGAACCAGGATGTCCTCGCGCGCATCGCGCCCACGTTGACGGTGCGGATCTTCTCAAATGAGAAGTCGGCGCTTGCCGCTGCGGATCAGGGATTGATCGAGCTTGGCACCAGGCTCGGGCGAGGGGCAACGGCCCGCGCGGTGGTCGCCGCCCGCTCGAGAGCAATGCACGCGCTGGCGAAGGCGGACGTCGATCGGCGTCCGACCTTCCTCGTGACGTTTATCGACGGGCTTCATCTCTACGTCTACGGCGATCGCAGCCTGTTCGGAGAGGTCTGGACCGGCTGCGGCTTCGCGAATGCCTGGACCCGTCCGACCAACTCCTGGGGCTTCGCTATCGTCGGGATCCAGGATCTCGCCGACGTGCCGGATGCGTGGCTTCTCCATATCGGGCGTTTCGGAGGTCCGCTGAAGCGGGCCCTGGCGCAAGATCCCGTGTGGGCCGCGCTCGGGTTTTCCGATCCGGGGCGCGTGGTCGAGATCCCTCCAGTGTTGCCGTTCGGAGGTGCTCCTTCGGCGCACCGATTTGCGGACCTGCTGCTGCAATTTTTCGACGGCCCTCTCGGCCAGGAGAATGGCTCCACCCGTCGCGGCTCTCTTGATATCTCTTTGCCGTTTCGAGCTCCATGGCCGATAGATTTATAAGGCTCGATCCTCACGAGCCGAGACGTGGCCACGATCCGCTCGACACCGTGTGGCGATCGGGGGCCGTGCGGCCTCTTCTGCGACGGCGGTTCGACGTCGGCGGCGGGCCGGATGACGGCATTCTTGTCAGCGATCTCTATCGATCAGGCTCCAGCGCGTTTGCCGTCGTGCTGCGTCTCTTCGCCGAGGGCCAAGGGAACGCTGAACTCAGAGCGATTGGGTCGTTGTGGAGTTGCCGCTTTCTGGCGCTTTTGATCCCGCCAGCGCTGCTGGGGCCGCTGCTGGTGAATTGGTCGTATCCGCTCGATCCGACCACGATGCGGGTGAAGATCGACCCCTCCGGCGCGCCGATGCGTCTCATTCTTCCGTTCGAAGGGAGGAATGTGTGCCCGGATGCCGCCGAGAAGATCGTCCGAGACCTTCTGGAGCTGCACGTGGCCCCGCTCGCCGCCGTGATCCAAACCGCTGCCGGTACGCCGCGGCAGGTCGTCTGGAGCAACGCGGCCAATCTCGTCGACCACTGTCTTGGTGTGGCTCGCCGACAGCCCGATCGAGGCGGAACGCGACGGGATGTCTGTGCGCAGGTTGCGCAGCTCGGGCACGCGGAGTGGCGCGGACCGCGGTCGATCGCGGACTTTGTGGACAACGTTCGAACCGATGACGGGCTTCGACGGCGCCGCCGGGTTTGTTGCCTCTGCTTCGAGTTGGCCGAATGCGGCTTCTGTGTTGATTGTCCGGCCGGCGAGTTGCGCGGCCTTCCCCGACATGTCGATGGATAGGGGGGTGGCGGGTCCCCCGTCGGAAAACGGACGGCACTGGCGCGGACCCGTAGGGCCGACGATTGTTGTGGCGGTGGCAGCGCTGGCGTTCGCCTTTGCGATGCTCGGTAGAGACCTGCCACCCGGCGCGTGGTCTGACGCAGTCTTCTTCTCTGGCGGCGGGGCCGTCGATCTGGTGCTTTTTCGCTACACGGTCCTGCCGCGGGTCGTTGTGGCGGTTCTGGCGGGGGGAGGACTGGCGCTTGCCGGAACCCTGATGCAGGCGGCATTGCGCAATGCGCTCGCGGAGCCGGCGACACTTGGTGCTGCGTCCGGAGCCCAGCTCGCCCTCACGATTGCTGCCGTGGTTGCGCCGGCGCTGCTGCCGGCGGCCCGAGTTGGTCCGGCCTTTGCCGGTGCATTCGCGGCGACGGCGGTCGTGCTCGCGCTTTCGTGGCGAGGAGGGCTGGCGCCGCTCCGCGTCGTGACGGCTGGACTTCTGGTGACGCTGCTATGTGCCGCCTTCTCCACCGCAATCGTTTTGTTCCACGAGAAGGTCGCCCAGGGGCTCTATCTCTGGGGTGCTGGCTCGTTGGTTCAAAATGGCTGGGGCGAGGCGTCCATCGTCTTTCCCGCGGTCGCATTGGCGTGGGCGGCCGCGTTGCTTCTGTCGCGGCCGTTGCAACTCCTGGCGCTCGGCGACGAAACGGCGCGTGGGCTTGGCGTGCCGGCCGTCCCACTCCGGCTCGGAGTGCTTACTTTGGCCGTTGCTCTCGCGGCGGTGATCGTCAGCGCGGTCGGAGTGATCGGGTTCGTTGGGCTTGCCGCTCCTGCCATCGCGCGTCTTTTCGGGGGCAGCCGGATTAGGGAGCAGCTTGTCTGCGCGCCTCTGATCGGGGCGTCGCTTCTGCTTGCGACCGATCTCGCGCTGCAGCCGCTCGCCGGATATGGGCTGGCGATTCCAGCCGGTGCGGCAACGGCGCTCTTTGGCGCTCCGATCCTGCTCTATCTCTTGCCCCGCGTCCGCATGGTCGCCCTTTCGGGAGAGGCTTCCCCGCGGGGTGCCGTGCGTGTCCAGCGCAGCGGGCTCATGATCGGCAGCGCCATGTTGCTCCTCGTCCTTGCCACGGTCGGGGCCCTTGTCGTTGGTGCCGGCGAAAGCGGGATCGGTCTGACGCCATGGGCGGAGCTCTCCTCCCAGCTCCCATGGCGGCTTCCGAGAACGGTTGCGGCTCTGGCTGCGGGCGCCATGATGGCGGGTGCGGGCGTGATCCTGCAGCGGATGTCCGGGAATCCGCTCGCCTCGCCGGAGATATTGGGCATATCGTCGGGTGCGGCCCTCGGTGCGATCGTCCTGGTCGTCGCTTTCCCCGTGGCGGACAAATGGACCCTCATGTTCGCCGCAGGCGGCGGGGCGGCGACGGTGCTGGTGATCATGTTGCGCACCAGCGCGCGGCTCGGTTTTGCGCCCGACGCCTTGCTTCTGTGCGGCGTTGCCGTCGGGACGATTTTCACCACCCTCGTCGCCATCGTAATGGCGGCGGGTCCGCCGCGTTTGATGACGCTTCTGACCTTCCTGACGGGCTCGACCTATCGTGTCGGCTTTCAGGATGCGATCGCAGTCCTGGCGGTGGCGAGCGCGACGCTTCCGCTCGCCTTTCTTCTTGCGCGATGGCTGGAGATCCATCCGCTCGGCGATGCGGTCGCGCAATCGCTCGGCGTCGTCGTCAAGCGCAGCCGACTTACGATGATCTTGGTCGCATCTGCCATGGTCGCGGCCGCGACGCTGGTCGTCGGCCCTCTGAGCTTCGTGGGCTTGGTTGGGCCACATGCGGCGCGCCTGGCCGGATGTCGCCGCGCGGGCGAACAACTGGCGGGCGCCGCGATCTTCGGCGCTTTGATGATGGTCGTTGCCGATTGGTTGGGAAGAACACTCGCCTTCCCCTATCAGATACCTGCGGGGCTGGTCGCGACGCTGATCGGCTGCCCGCTGACGATCTGGCTGTTCGTCACCCGAAGGTAGGCGGGCGGGATGGTTGGAACGCGCTGGAGCATGTCGGTTAAGCCCGTTCCGCTTTTCTCGGACTCACGGAGCGGGTCTAAGCTATCGTTTCGACGTGCTTCCGAACGGCCAACCGGTGTCCACTTGGCCTGCAGGCGATCTAGGAGAGATCGACTGTCTTATCGGAGAGGTCGAGGTGAAGGCCGATGCGGCCTTCGTTGACGACCCATCGGCGGATCTTCGGCTCGCGGTAGCCCGCCACGACGAACGGATCTTTTGCCGCGATCTTCCTGGCTTCCTCGAAGGAGGTGGCACGGACGATGGTAATGCCTTCGCCGGTCATGCTTCCCGCCTCGTCGAAAAGAGGGCCCGACAGGAACAGCGTCCCGGATTTCTCCAGGTCGATCATGTAGAGCAGATGCTCCTTGAGCTTCTCCTGGAGATCTTCCGGCTTGGTTTTTAGCCGGTTTTCGATGACGTAGAATTCCTTCGCCATCATCCGTCCCAAAAGCTCCTGGGCGCTCAAGGAGTCATCGCGGTTCATCACGTGTCCTCGCCTTCGGGTTGCAAAGCCTCCAGCGCCATATCCATGGTGGCGCGATAGTGCATCTGGAGGGCGGCGATCGAATTCTCCACGTCTCGATTCAAAACAGCATCCACGATCTGTTGATGTTCTTTTGCCGGATCGCGTGAACTGCCCGAGGTCGCGGTCTTGACCGCGCGCAGAACACGAAATCGCTCGGCTTGGTCGAACAACAGGCTCGCCAGATAAATTTGCCATTCGGACTGGCAGGCTGAAAGCAACGCCATGTGAAAGGTCTTGTGGTGAGCGGTCCAGACCTCCGCCTCCACGCCCTGGCTCGTCGGAAACGGAATGCGCGACAGCGCATGGTGCGCGGCGACGATTCGGGTCTCCCACGCGACATCCCCGATCTCGATGGACCGCTTGAGCGCGGCGCATTCGATGACCAGCCGGGTCTCCATAATGTCCACGACGCTGTCGGCCCCGATCGTGGCGACGCGAAAGCCGCGCTGGCCGGACGACGTCACGAGGCGTTCGCTCGCCAGGCGCGACAAGGCCTCCCGCAACGGGCTGATGCCGGCGTCATACCGCTTTCGCAAGTCGTCCGACCGAAGAGGCGCCCCTGGGGGAAGAACACCCCAGATGATATCGGATCGGAGCCTGCGATAGACCGATTCTGCTATTGTTTTCGGGGCGTCTTCTGCTCCGAATTCGGACGTGGCCGCCACGCGCGTCATTTCATGTCCTCACGAGGGTAGCGTCATATGAGACCTTCGGCGGGCATTTCCGATTTGGGAGAGGTCCTTGGTCTTTTGGCGTCGAAACAGAAATCATCGATCGATTGGATCCAGAATGGGGGCTGAAGGCGATAGCGCGCTGGTGATCGACTGCTTTCTCCAGAGGGGCGCCGGATATCGCGATCATACCTGAAGCAGGGCGGTCATGATCTTATCCCGGGAGAAAGGCAAGCTTCGCAACCGCACGCCCAAAGCATGGGCCACGGCATTCGAGATTGCAGCAGTCGTCGGCCCCACGGCGACTTCGCCGGCTCCGAGCGGTAGCGGATCGGTTGCCTCGAGAATCTCCAGCGAAATCTCCGGGAGGTCGGAAAATCGCAGGATCGGGTAGTCGTCCCACGCTTGTGGCAGGGTTCTCTCATCGGTCAGGCGGACTTCCTCGAAAAGGGCCCAACTCGCCGACTGGACGATGCCGCCCTCGATCTGGTTGCGCAGGCCGTCCATGTTGATGACGCGGCCGGCGTCCGCGCAGCTCCAGATCCTGTCCACGCGCACCGCCTCGTCGACCGTGACCTGTGCAACCGTCGCCACATAGGCGGCACGGCCCTTGTAACGGCTGTAGGCGATGCCCCAGCCTTCGCCAGTGCCACCCTCGGGCCGATTGGCCCATGCTGCCGTCTCTGCGACGCGCGAAAGTACGTGGCGCGCGCGCGGATCTTCCAACAGCTCCAGCCGGTACGAGAGAGGATCGGTGCCGGCCCGCGCCGCCAGCTCGTCGATGAAGGATTCGATTGCGAACACGTTGAGATGCGTGCCCAGGCCGCGCATGGCCGATGTCCGCAATCCCGGCGGGTCGACGAGGCGCAATTTGGCGTATTGCGCAGGGATGGCGTAGGGCGACATCGCGTTGCGCAGACCGCCGAATCCATGCAGCGCGGGCAGTTCGATCGGTTCGGAAAGCTGTGAAACGGCGTCCTTCTGCAATTCGGCGAGCAGCGTGCCGGAGGGGGCGGTTCCCGGCCTGCGAGCGTGGGTGGCGCTGACAATGTCCAGGCTCATCGCCATGGGGCGCCCGTTTGGGTCCAGTTTCGCGCTGATCTCCACCTCTCCGGCCGAGGAGAGAGGCGCGCTCGCCAATTCCTCCGCGCGCGACCAGCTCACGCGCACGGTGCGTCCGGGAAAATGCCGCGCGATCAGGGCGGCGTCTCCGGCCACGTCATCGGCGCCATTGTGGCCGTAGCAGCCCGCGCCCGGCGCATGGGTGACGTCGACGGCGCTTTCCTCGATCTCGAAAAGGGCGGCGAGCGCACTGCGCAATTGATAGGGACCTTGGGTCTGGCTGATGACGGCGAGGTTGCCTTCGTCCGTCCATCGCGCGAGTGCTGTGACGCAGCCGATCGAGGCGTGCATGAGATAGGGCCGGCGATAGACGGCGGTCACCTCCTCGCCTGCGGGGGCGTCTGCTGCCTCTTCTCCGACCTCCACCAGCTTGTGGGGAAAGTTGCGGAGCGTTTCCGGACGCAGCATGTCGGACGTCAGTTCGATACCGCCGCTCCAGGTGAGGCGGTTCGCCAGGCGCTCGGCCTTGCGGGCGAGCGCCAGGAAATCGTCATCGACCACCGCCACGAAGCTTCCCTCGATGACACAATCGGCGCGGTCGCTTTCCGAGAGACCGTCGGTGTTCACTCGGGCGCCGAGCCGAGGTGGGCGCAGGACGCGCGCATGCAGCACATCGTCGACGGCGATATCCTGGATCATGCCGCCGCCGGCGATCTTGAGCGGCAGATCGATGCGCGGCAGCGAGGCGCCCGGCCGGTTCTCCAGCGGCCTGTCGAAGGCGTCCCCGACCTCGAACCCAAGCCCGATGTCGGCAGCGATCGACCAGATCGAGAGACCGTCCGGCAGGTCCGGACCGTTGAAAGTCCCGTTAATAAGGCCGACCGCATCCGGATCGAGACCGAACCGCTTGGCCACGTCCGCGCGAAAGACGGAAATGCAGGTGTCGCAGGCGGCCTCCAACGCCGTGGCGGAGTGCGGAATGCTCAAGCTGCCGGCGGTGTAGCCTTCGTTGGGAGTGGCACCGGTGATGCCGGACACGACTTTGATGCGGCTTGGGTCGATGCCCAGGCTGCGCGAGGCCACCTGGACAAGGGCGGTCAAGACACCCTGACCCAGCTCGACCTTGCCGGTTCGGATCGAGACCGTGCCGGCTTCGGAGAGATCGAGCCAGTCCGCGACCAGCGGCGCCGCGGCGAGGGAGGGGGACTTCATGACGCTTCCACCGACATGATGGCTTTGACGATGCGCTGATGCGCGCCGCAGCGGCAAAGGTGCGGCTCCAGGGCGCTCAGAACCTCGCTGCGGTCGGGCCGCGAGCTCCGCTTCAGAAGCGCCTTCGCCGACATGATGATGCCGGGCAGGCAGAACGCGCATTGCGCCGCCTGATGCTTCAAAAGCGAAACGAGCAGGGGATCGTCCTTCGGCAGACCGTCCACGGTCTCGATGTCCCGATCCGTTGCGGTGGACGCGGCCCGCGCGCACGAAAACTCTGGCTTGCCGTCGATCAGCACCATGCAGGCGCCGCATTTTTCCTGACCGCACCCGAACCGCGTTCCCGGCAGATGAAGACGCTCGCGCAGGACTTCGAGAAGCATCGCATCCTCGGGGGCCCGCACGTTGACCGGATTTCCGTTTATTCGGAGGTGCAGGTCAACTTCGGTCATCTTCGCTTTCACTCATTGCGATTGCGGATGCTGTCGGCAAGCGACGCGGATGAGGCAAGCGGCCGCTTCCCGTTCGGGTCAGTGTTTGCCGTCATGTTGGCGAAGACTAGCATGCATCCTGTTATTTTGGAAAATACAATTATTTTTCCAAAAGATAGCTCCGCGCGCCGCTTGTCAATTGGCGATTGCGTCCGGGGGAAGGTGCATTCGAGGAATCTATGCACCTTGGGCGTGTACGCATTCTCTGCTGCGGGAGTTCCTCTCGTGTCGGTTGACGAAGGGGTGTTTTGGTAAATTCATTTTATAAAACAGATATTTACGATTTTCCGGTCAGCCCGTCGGCGGAAACGTTCGTCCATGGATATTGGAATATTATCATTTTTTTCCAAAATCACTTGCTCGCCGTCAAGCCGGTCCATAGAGTGTGCGTCACCGGCCGCTGAAAGAGCCGAACCAATCAAGTTCAAGAATTCGGACGCGCATTTGATGGTGCGCGCGCCCGGAAAAGGGAGGAAATCCATGCGCATCAGCAAGATCTTGCTGGCGAGTGCGTTGCTCGCCGGAGTCGGCGCGAACCCGGCGGTGGCGGACACGTTCCGGCTGACGGTGGCCGCTGGCCAGACCCCGCAGGCTCTGCCCTCGCTGGCTGCCGTCCAGGACTTTTTCGTGCCCGAGGTGAAGCGCCGCCTGGAGGAGTCCGGCAGCGAGCACAAGGTCGTCTTTCAGGAGGCCTATGCCGGGTCGCTGTTGAAGGCGGGCACGGTGCTTCAGGGTGTTGCCGACGGTATCGCCGATATCGGCTACGTCCCCTCCATCTTCCATCCCGACAAGCTGCCGCTTGAGCAGGTGAGCTTCGTGACGCCCTTCTGTACCACAGATGTGGCCGCGGTCACGGGCGCGATGGGCAAGCTCTACGAGGACATCCCGGCCATGGCCGGGCAGTACGACAAGTTCAATCAGATCCGGTTGGCCGGCACGGGCGTCGATTCCTACGAGCTGCTCAGCAGCGAGCCGATCCGCTCGTTCGAAGACCTGCGCGGAACCAAGATCGGGACCGCGGGCGCCGCGACGGCCTGGATGAAGGGCATCGATGTGGTCCCGGTCCAGAGCAACATGATGGAGTATTACAACTCCACTCAGAGCGGCGTGTACGACGCCTTCATTATTATGCCGTCGACGATGCCCGGCATGCGCTATGCCGAGGTCGCCCCCTACGTGACCGAGGTCAAATTCGGCGCGATGTACGCGGCCGTCCTGACCATCAACAAGAACGCGTTGGCGCGTCTGCCGGAAGAGGTTCAGAAAATCATCCTCGAGGTGGGGCAGGACTACGGCAAGGTCGCCGACAAAGCCTATGAGACGGCCGGTGAGAAGGCGTTCGACGTCCTCGCCAAAATGGATGGTACCGAGCGCATCGCCTATCCGGACGAAGATCGCCGGCAATGGGCGCAGGACATGGACAATCTCGCCAAGGAGTGGGCCGCAGCCCAGGACAAGGCGGGGCTACCCGGAACCGAGGTCCTGAACGGCTACATGGATGCCCTGCGGGCCGCTGGCGTTACCTGTGAGCGCGCGTGGGATAAGGAATAAAACCGTGGCGCTGGCTGATTTTTGGCGCCGTCCGGTCGGCTGGCTCCACTTCATCACGATGGCGCTCAATCTCGTGGCGACGGCGTGGATCGTCGTCCTGCTGATCATGATCAATCTCGACGTGTTCAGCTTGAACGTGGTTGGGCGTCCCATCGTGGGGGTAAAGGAAGCGGTTGGCGTGTCGATCGCCGGCATCGTGTTTCTGCAGCTCGCCGAAACGCTGCGATCGGGACGTCATATCCGCAGCGATATGTTTCTCAACAGAATGAAGATGACGCGACCGCGCATCGGTCAGGCGCTCGAGGCGGTCTACCACCTCACCGGCGGCGTACTGATGGCGTTCATCGTCTGGTTCGCTATCCCGATCGCGACCACCGCCTATCAGAGCTCCTACTATGTCGGCACGCCCGGGGTGTTCACTCTGCCCACGTGGCCGGTGCTGTCCGTGGTCGTCCTGGGTGCGGCGATGACCATGCTGCAGTTTCTGGTCCTGGCGGCGAGCTCGGCCTGTCGGGCCTTCGGCTACTGGCCGGACACGGAGGATGCTCGTTAGGCATGGGTATGGAAGCTTGGATTGGGCTCGGCTGCATCGTCGGGTGCCTCGTGCTGGTGCAGGCGGGCATGCACATCGCCGTCGCGCTGATGCTGCTGTCCTTGTTTGGCGTCACCATGGTCATCGGCATCGAGCCGGCCGGACGCATGCTCGCGTCATCGTCGATTTCCTCGATCTCGAGCTATCTTTTCGGCGTCATACCGCTGTTCGTGCTGATGGGGTTGGTGGTGTCGGTCACCAGTCTCGGGCACGATCTGTTCGACGCGGCGGGCCGAATACTCAAGCGCGTGCGCGGCGGGCTCGGCATGGCGACCGTCATCGCCAACGCCGTCTTCGCCGCCTGCACGGGCACCTCGATCGCGTCCGCGTCCGTGTTCACGCGGATCGCCGTTCCGGAGATGGAGCGGCAGGGGCACACGACGCGCTTCTCCGTGGGGGTCGTGGCCGGCAGCTCGATCCTCGGTATGCTCATTCCGCCGAGCCTCTTGTTCATCGTATTTGGCGTTATCGCCAATATTTCGATCGGTGCCTTGTTCATCGCGGCCATCGTTCCCGGCGCGCTGATGGCCGTGGCGTTTTGCGCGACGATTTCTCTGTTGGCGGCATTCCGGCCCGACTTTGTCTTCTCCCATGTGGGCGGACACGGCGGCGCTCCAGTTATCGACGACAGTGACGGCGATCACCCATCCGCTGTCGTACGGCTGTGGCAGGTGGTCAAACCGCTGGTTCCCGTCGGCATTTTGGTCTTCGTCGTCCTGGGCGGAATCTACGGCGGGTTCTTCACACCGACGGAAGCCGGTGGCGTGGGCGCGCTTGCTGCCATCGTAATCGGCCTGGTCCGGCGCGAGCTGACGCTTAAGAAAATCTGGAACGTCGTACTGGAGACGGGGCGGGTGACGGCCTCGATCGTCTTTCTGTTGATGGCCGCGCAGATCTATTCGCAGATGCTCACGCTCTCCGGGCTCCCGATGGTTTTGAACGATTGGATGGAGGCGAGTGGGCTCGGACTGGTCGGGTTCCTTGTCCTCTACCTGGCGCTCCTGATCCTTCTGGGGACCTTTCTGGACTCCATGTCGATCCTGCTGATCGTCGTTCCCTTCGCGCTGCATTTCGCCACGGGCTTCAATATGGACCTCATCTGGTTCGGCGTGATCTCCATCATCGCCGTCGAAATCGGTCTTCTGACGCCGCCGTTGGGGCTGTCCTGTTTCGTGGTGAAGGCCACGCTCAACCGCGACGACGTGACGATCCGCGACATCTTCGTCGGCTCGTTTCCTTTCTTTATCGCCATGGTGGTCGTTTTGGCCCTGGTTGCCGCCGTCCCGTCCGTTTCACGGCTTCTGCTCTGAGCCGCGACGAGCATCGAAGACGACAACGTCCCATAGGGCGCAGCGGCAGAACGATGAGTCAGGTCGTTCTGCCATCCCTGTAAAAATCGAGCGTTTCTCGGCGAGCTCACTCGGCCTCTTGATGGTAGCTGGTGTCGATGTGGTCTTCGATTGCCCCGAGGTTAGCGCCTGGAGCTCCGTAATCGCGGCGCAGGTCCAAGACCGTTTTCGCACCCTCGATATTGAGCGCCGCATCGCGGTAGAAGCCGGTTTGCGGGTCGAGCAGGATATCGTAGGAGGCTTGCGCGAGCGTGGGCTCCATGTTCGGAAGCTGCTCCAGAAGCAGCGCGATCGCCGCTTGTTTGTTGGCCGGGTCGAACAGCCAGTCGAGCGCCTTGCGCCACGCGGCGATGTAGCCGGTGACAACCGCGCGGTTTTCCGAAGCCCAGTCCCTGCGGACGGCGGCGACCACACCTTGATAGGTGCCCAGCATGTCGAGCCCGCTGCCGAGGCGCACGAAGCCCTTCTTTTCGGCCGCTGCATCGAAGGGGGACACCAGCAACGTCGCGTCGAACGTCTGTTGCAGCAGGGCTTCGAAGCGCGCCAACACGCCGCCGGACTCGACGAATTCGACATCATCCCGCGACAGGCCCGCCAACTCCAGCATGCGCAGCAGCACGAAGGCGTAGCCGGTCGTCAGCGCATCCACCCCAACTGGCCGGCCTCTGAGCGCGCCGATAGACCCGGTGCCGGGAATGCCGACGAGATGCAGAAATCCGGAATCAGCGCCCATGACGGCAATCAGGTCGGACGTGGCCTTGGTGGGCGCCTCGCCCTGTCCGGCATTGTAGGCAAAAACGTTGTCGATCGCAGTCATGGCGATGTCGTACTCGCCGTCGATCAGCCCCGCCATCTGCTGCTTGGAATTGGTCGTGGGGGTGACGGTGACCTCCAAACCCTGCGCGGCGAACAGTCCGTGCTTCTGCGCGACGAAGATCGGCCAATTGAACCCCCCGGGAAAGACGATCGTCCGGACTGGGCGAAGAGCGGCGGGTGCGGCTGGGTTCGTCATCTCGTTCAATCCTCTTGCTGGTCAACGGGATCGTCGGGGCGGACCGTGATCGGTTTTTGCCCGCTCGTCACAGTGGGCACGCCGGGCCTGAATGTACTTGACGATTTCGAACTGATCCATGATTTTGGAATTAAAGAGATTGTTTGGAAAATTTCCTGCTCGCGGTCGGATACTGCGGGCGGATAGGGGAGGGCTCAGAGAGATCGGAGCATGCCAGCGGCATCCGTCAACAGATCGATTGGAAGGCTCTGGCCGGCCTGGCTCAAGAGGCTCTGACACAACGGATCGGTGGGCGGAGACCGACCGCTCCGAGACGAGGCGACGCCGGTTGCTGCTGCTTGCCGAACGAGCTGCGCTTGGAACCGAGAATGGCGGCGTCAAACGCATCGGTTCGACCATCGAACGAGAGCTGTGCGGAACAAAGACCGAAGCGGTCGAAGCGGATCATCGCTTGAACCGGTCGGCGCCAAAACAAACCGCGCTTCTGAATAGATAAAAGTTTCGGGGAGACGGAAACACATGACGACAGTTGGACTGATCGGCCTTGGCAATATGGGAATACCCATGGCCAAGAACTTGATCGATGCCGGATATGGCGTGCTGGGGTTCCGGCGCAGCGATGCTTCGGATTTCGAGGAAATCGGCGGCAAACTTGCGGCTTCGCCTCGCGCGGTTGCCGAGGAGGCGGAAATCGTCCTGTGCTGCATCCCTGGAGACGACGCGCTGCAGGATGTCGTCAGCGGTCCGCAGGGCATTGCGACGGGAGACTGTACAGGTACGGTCCTGGCCGAGCTCTCGACATTGTCGTCCGAGGTTAAATCCGAGCAAGCTGCGGCGCTCGCTGCCAAGGGCGGGATCATGCTGGACGGGGCGATCAGCGGATTGCCGCCGATGGTGGCGGCGCGCACCGCCGTTTTCATGCTGAGTGGCGACGAAGCCGCCTACGCGAAGACGAAGCCCGTTCTGGAAGCGCTTACGGAGAAGCTTTTCTTCATGGGGCCGTTCGGAGCGGCCTTCAAGGCGAAGCTCTGCGCGAACATGCTGGTTGCCGCCAATATCGCGGCGACGGCTGAAACGCTGGCATTCGGCGCCATGATGGGCCTCGACCAGGTCAAGCTGATCGAGGCGCTTCGCGACGGGGCAGGCGGTTCGGTCCAGTTCTCCGCACGGGCGGAGCGCATGGCCAAGGGAGACTGGCACAAGGTGCTCGCCTCCACCGCGTTGCTCGCCAAGGACATTCGCCTGATTGAGAAGATGGGAGGCTCGCTCGGCTCTCCGATGCCGGTGCTCACCAGCGTCGACCCCTTCTATGAGCAGGCCATCGAAGAGGGATACGGGCAGCTCGACGTTGCCGCCGTGTACGCCGCATTTGCGACGGCAGCCGGCCTCCCCGTTCCTGGCAAGTAACGCGGAAAACAACATGACAATACAGTACAAGCTCGGAACGGGGCGAGTGGACGGTGCGTCCACGCCGCTGGTTTTGGTGGACGGGCGGATCTATCCGCTCGTCGAGCTATTGGGCGCCGAGGGACCTCCAGATCTCGAGGAGGTCTTTGCCCGATGGGATGCTTTGGGGCCCGATATCGCCGAACGTGTCGCCAAGCTCGACGGCCCGGGCCTCGATCCCTCCACGATTGCTTTCCAGGCTCCGCTTTCGAACCCGCGCAAGGTTATCTGTATCGGCACGAACTATCACGATCATCTGGAAGAGATGAACGTGACCCACGTTCCCGAATTTCCTTACGCCTTCCTGCGTCCGCAGACATCCCTGGCGGCGCACGGAGAGGAGATTCGACTGCCTGAAGGCGCGGACCTCATCGACTGGGAGGCCGAACTGGGGATCGTGATCGGCCGTCGTTTCGGTCCCGGCGACAAAGGCGATCCGCTCGACGCCGTGGCGGGGTACACGGTCCTCAACGACATTTCGGCGCGCGACTGGATCGCGAACCGACCCTGGGTCGGCATCGATTGGGTCATGCAGAAGGGGTGGGACAAGTTCCAGCCGACTGGCCCCTGGATTACGCCCGCGCGCTTCGTGGACGACCCGCAGGATCTCGATATCGAGCTGACCGTGAACGGCGTTGTCAAGCAGAAGTCGAATACCGGCAAGATGATCTTCAGTGTCGCTGATATTATCCGCCATCTTGCCGCAATCATGACGCTGGAGCCCGGCGATATTATCGCGACCGGCACGCCAGCCGGGGTGGGTTTCGGGCGCCAGCCGCAGGAATTCATCAAATCGGGTGACCGCGTATCGGTGACGGTCGAGGGGCTCGGCACTCTGGAAAACAGGTTCGTATAAGAAAGGAAACGCCATGATCAAGGTGAACCGCATTGTTTATGCGGCGTTTGAGACACCTGACCTGGAAGGTCAGATTGATCATTACACGAAGATAATGGGTCTTACCCTCGTCGAGCGCGACGGCGACGCCGCCTACCTCTCGGCAAGTGCGGATCATCACACGGTCGTGCTGCGTAAGGGCAGCGACGCGCGATGCAACGCACTCGGCTTCCAGTTGCCGCCGGGAACCGATCTCGGCGACTATGACAAGCAGATCCAGGCTCACGGTCTTGCGACCGAACGCCGGTCGGATGCGCAGCCAAACATCAAGGACGCGCTGATCTTCGCCGACAGCAAGGGTACGAAAATCGAGACTTTCGTGGAGGCGGAAGCGGCGAATGTCGGCTTCCAGGCCGCGGGCATCTCGCCGAACAAGCTGGGCCACGTCGCCTACAATTGCACCGACGTACAGGGGGACGTGAAGTTCTACTGCGACGTGCTGGGCTTCAAGGTGAGCGACTGGATGGGCGATTTCTTCGCTTTTCTGCGCTGCGGTCCCGACCACCACACCATCAACCTGGTGCAGGGCGCGAAAACCAAGATGCACCACATCGCGTTTGAGCTGCGCGACTGGAGCCACATCCGCGACGCGTGCGACTGGCTGGCGAAAGACCGGATCCCGCTGGTCTGGGGACCGGTCCGCCATGGCATTGGGCACAACATCTCCACCTACCACCGCAACGCCGATGGCCAGATCATCGAGCTTTTCTGTGAGCTGGACCGGGTAAACGAGGAGCTGGAGATCTACGAGCCCCGGCGCACGCACCAAGAGTTCCCGCAAAAGGGCAAGGTTTGGGACGACATCCAGCTTGCCGCCAACATGTGGGGGACGCCCCCGCCGGACGGCTTCCTGGACTGAGGCGATAGCACGCACGCTGTCGACGACCGAGACCGCGGTTTTCGCCGCGGTCTTTATCTATGGGTTTCCGAATTTCGCTCAGTCGGAGGTTATTTCAGATGTTACCCTGCGATTGAGCGAAGCGCGGAATGGCTCAACGGACCACTGTTGATTGCAGGCCGCGAACCCGGCATGCGTGGTTCGCAGTATCGCACCGTGCTCGAAGCGGCGTTGTCCAATGAGTGGCTGGAAGGCCGAGCATGACCTTTGATACCATCCAACAGGCGACCCGCGACCATCGGAATGCACACGGGTGCGGCGCCTACACATTCGAGGATGGCCCCGGGCTCACGGCGCTTGCCGCCGAGGCTGGCGCCTCACGTGCGCTCGAATTGGGGACTGCCCTTGGTTATACGGCCTGCTGCATCGCGGCCGCCGGACCTGCCGTCATGGTGGACACCGTGGAGCTCGATCCGGTTCATGTCCGCCTTGGCCGCGAGAATATCGCTGCAGCGGGCTTGTCTGACCGCATCAGCGTTCATGAAGGCGATTTCGAAGCGGTGATGGCCGGCTTTGCGCCCGGCTACGATTTCGCCTTCTTCGACGGGTTCGCCCCGGCGGTGACGCTGATCGGGAGAATCCGGGACTTGCTCGTCCCCGGAGGGATGCTGGCCTGCGCCAACCTCCAAATGGCCAAGTGCGATCTCGCGCAGGAACTCGGGGATTCTCGGCGCTGGCGTCCCGCCGACGCCATCGAGGGCGGCAAGACCCGCGCTTTCATCAAGCAATGAGCTGCGCTGCGCCTCAAGCAAGAGAGGCGATGGCAGGAACCAGCATTTGTCGATGTAGAGGTTCGCCCTAAAGCTCGGAAAGCTTGGTGTAGACGTGCGTCAGCATGGCTTTCAGCGCGTCGATCTGTGCTTCGTCCAAGCCTTCGGTCAGCGTTTGTTCGAAGTGGATGGCGATCGGCATGAGTTCGTCGGCCAGGGTTTCTCCCTTGGGCGTCAGGTCGATCAGAACGATCCGGGCGTTGTCCTTGGGCCGGTCGCGCGTCACCAACCCCTTTGCCTCCATCTTCCCGATCAGACGCGACAGCGTGGATTGCTCCTTGGACACCATGTCCGACAAGTCACCGAGGGTCTTTTGGCCCGTCTGCCGTAACGCCGCCAGCACCCGGTACATCGGCAGCGTGATGCCGTAGACGCGGATGCGATCGGAGAACTGGGCTCCGACCCCCACACCCGCCCGGTTGATCAGGTAGGGCACGGAGTTGGTGAACTGATAGCGCATGTCAGTCTTGCCTCTCTCCCTCGGCGGTCGGCAGAGCCCGCGCGAAGGCAAACTTTTCCTTTGCAACTGTTGCACGCGAATAATGCTGAGTCGGAGCCATATGGCAAAGCGCCTTCTCGCGCATCACCAAATTTTGCATTTCAAACCTTTGCATTTGCAAATTTGATATGTACGGTGCGCCGACACGTCAGGCACCTGACGGTCTGAGGGAGGAAAATGATGAAGAACGCAATGCGCGCAGCCGCCTGCGCCATGCTCACCCTGTTGTTGAGCCCCGCTGCGAACGCGGCTGACTATGTTCTGAAGGTCTCGTCACCGACCAACAACGATCCGATCCTGAAATGGATGGAGACGTTCGAGCAGAAGTTGGAGTCTTCTAGCGACGGGGCGATCGACGTTCAGCTTTTCCCCGCCAATCAGCTCGGACAGATCCCGGCCACCGTCGAAGGCGTGGCCATGGGCACGATCGAGGTGACCGCGCCGGCTTCCGGCTTCTTCGTCCAGCTCGATCCCCGCTTCGAAGTGTTGAGCGTGCCGGGCGTGTTCGACGACATGAGCCAGGCGCAGCGGGTCCTTCAGGATCCGGAGGTGCTGGACCGGCTGGCGACCTACGGCCAGGATCAGGGGATTGAGACCATCGCCGCGTTTCCGCACGGACCGCTGGCGCTGCTCAGCACCAAGGGTGTCTCGAAGGTCGCGGATCTGGAAGGTCAGCGTATCCGTGTGGCGGGGCCAACCGCGCTGAACACCGGCCCGTTCAGCCGGCTGGGCGCCTCGCCGGTTTCGATGCCGCTCGGCGAAGTCCTGCCCGCCATGCAGAACGGCGTGGTCGATGGTCTGATCGCCGGGATGCCGGTCTACGTGCTGGGGCGCTATTACGACGTTGCCACGGACATGACCATGTTGCCGGAGAGCTACCTGATCGTGACCGCAGTCGCGAGCCAGGCGTTCCTCGATCGGATCGGCGATGATCTGGCGGCCAAGGTTCGCGCCGCCGCGCGCGAGGCGCTGCCGGCCACCAACGAATGGAGCCTGCAGATGGCGGACCGTATGGCCGACATGTGGGCGGAGAAGGGCGGCACGGTGATCGAATTGCCGGAGGATCAGGCGCAGGCCTATCTGGACGCCGTCGCCGACACCATGCCGGAGGCGCTCAGCGCGAACCCCGAATTAGGGCAGGAGCTGGAGTTCTTCCGGGCTGCGACCGCGCGTCTCGCCGACAATTGATCCCAGGGACCACGGGGCACGGCGCGAGTGCCGGGCCCCCATTTGGGTAGTCTGCATGAAAGTGTTGATCGAACGGCTGGCCGCCGCCCTCGATACGGTGCTGGCGCTGGGGCTGCTCGCGATGGTGGTGCTCGCCTGCGTCAACGTTGCGCTGCGCTATATCTGGAGCTTCTCGCTGCTTTGGGCTGACGAGGCGCTCGTCTTCTCCATGGTCGCCGTCAGCTTTCTCGGCCTGATCGGCGTGTCGGCGCGCGACCAGCACCTCCGCATGTCCATGGTTCTGCAATGGGCCGGCCGCCGCGCCACTTTTGCGGTTCGGTTGGTCGAGTATCTCGTAACGATTGTCGTCTGCGCGTTCGTTGGATTCCAGTCGTGGCAGGTGGTCTCCCGCCTCTACGCGCGGGGAACCCTCAGCAATATGGCCGAGGTGCCGCTTTGGCTGGTCAACGGGCTGGTTCTCGTCGGGCTGGCCGGCATGGCGCTGGTGGCGCTGACGCGCCTCGTCGCGGCGCTGCGCCACGGGCAGGAGGTCGACGAATGACCTGGACCCTTCTGCTTCTTCCCTTGCTGCTGATGGTGATGGGCTTTCCCATCTTCCTGGTGCTTTTGACCGCTGCGGCCGCGACCATGGTCTTCACCATGCAGATCCCGCTGGTGGCCTTGCAGCAATTCCTGTTCTCGTCGGTGAATGCCTACGCGCTGCTCGCGCTGCCCTTCTTCATTCTGGCAGGCGATTTGATGGGGCGCGGAGGAATCGCCCAGCGTCTGGTGGATCTGATGCGCGCGTCGATGGGGCGCGTGCCGGCCAAGGTTCCGCTGACGGCGGCCACCAGCGGCGCGATCTTCGGCGCCATCACCGGCGTGGGGGCGGCGTCCGTCGCCACGATCAGCCGGGTGATGCTGCCGCACCTGCGCGAGGAGGGCTATCCGGATCGCTTCAATGCCGGCCTTCTGGTTTCGGTCGGCGCCGTGGGCGTGATCCTGCCGCCTTCGATCCCGATGATTGTCTATGCCGCGGCCGCCGATGAATCGATCCCGCGGCTCTACTCGGCCGGCATCCTTCCGGGGCTGTTGATCGTTGGGTTGATCGGCCTCTACTCCCTTTGGGTGGGGCGCAAGTCCCAGGTTGCCGGCGATGAAGCGTTCACGCTGCGTCGTTTCCTCGCCGCCGCGAAAGAGGGCATTTGGGCGGCGGGTGTGCCGGTGGTGATCATCGGCGGTATCTATGGCGGCATCTTCTCGCCAACGGAGGCCGCCGCCGTCGCCTGTCTCTATGCCTTTGTCGTCTCGTTCGCCGTCATGCGGGTGCTCACGCTTCGCGATCTTTTGGCTTCGGCGCGCACGACGGTCGCCTACACCGCGCAGATCATGATCGTGATCGCCTGTGCCGGCGTGTTTTCCTGGCTGATCACCGTGAACCAGATCTCGATCGCAATGGTCGGGGTGATTCAGGACATGGCTCTCCCCAACTGGGCGCTGCTTCTGGTGATCAATCTGTTCCTGCTGTTGGTGGGCTGCCTGATCGATCCGTTGTCGGCGATCCTGCTTCTGACCCCGCTGCTGTTGCCGTTGATCACCGCCGTCGGCGTGGATCCCGTGCATTTCGGCATCATCGTGACGGTGAACCTCGCCATCGGTCTGTTCACGCCGCCGTTCGGCATCAACATTTTCGTTCTGCAGTCGCTCTCCAGGATGCCGCTTGGGACGATCTACCGGGGAATTGTCCCGTTTTTCGGCCTCTATCTGTTCGCGCTGCTGCTGATCACCTACGTGCCGGATCTTTCGCTGGCCGGGGTTTGGCTCCTGATGGGCAAGTAGGAGCAGAGCCGTGGCAGCAGGGATGAGTCACGCCAAACAATTGCAAATGCAAATTTTGTTTTCACAAGAAATCCGCCCGCGCGGTGCTCTCGAAGGGAGGGACGACGAATGACATATGACGTAGCTATCGTCGGCTACGGTCCAACGGGGATGGTGCTTGCCACGCTCTTGGGCAAGCTCGGGCGCAAGGTGGTGGTCATCGAGCGCTACAGCGGTCTGTACAACCTCCCGAGAGCGGCAGCCTTCGACGACGAGACCATGCGCACCTTTCAGCATCTCGGTATCGCCGAGGCCATGCTGGAAGGAACCAACATTCAGCGTGGCTACGAATGGGTCAATGGCGCGGGCGAGCTGCTGCTCGACATCGAATACGACAACCCCGGCCCCTGCGGCTGGCCGGCCCAATATATGATGTTCCAGCCGCACGTTGAGGACGTGCTGGACGCCACCGCGAAGTCGATCCCTGGTGTCACGGTCCATCAGGGGTTCACCGTGACGGGCCTCGACGACGACGGGCAGCAGGTTACCGTCACCGCGACGGACGGAGCCGGCGCCGAGCAGACATTTGCCGCGCGCTATGTGGTAGGCGCCGATGGCGGCAACGGCTTTGTGCGCCGGCATCTGGACGGTCCGGTCGAGGATTATGGCTTCTTCGAAAACTGGCTGGTTTGCGATTTCGAGATGAAGCACGAGGTCGAGGGGTTGCCCTCGTTCCGCCAAGTCTGCAATCCGGCGCAGCCGATCTCGATCGTCAATATCGGGCCGAAACACCATCGGTTCTCGTTCCGGCTTGAGGCCGACGACGACCGCGAGGCCGTGGTTGATCCCGACCGCGTCTGGGCACGGGTAAAGGATTATCTGACGCGTGATCAGGCTGATTTGATCCGGGTGGCTAACTACACGTTTCGCTCGCGCATCGTCGGCGATTGGCGCAAGGGACGCATCCTGCTCGCCGGCGACGCCGCCCACGAGATGCCGCCCTTCCTCGCCCAAGGCATGGTCTCGGGCATACGCGACGCCCGCAACCTGTCCTGGAAGCTCGACATGGTGCTTTCGGGATACGGCGACAGCCTGCTGGACACCTACCAGCCCGAGCGCGAGCCGCACGTCCGCTTCATCACCGAAAAAGCGATCGAGCTCGGCCGGGTGCAGACCATGCGCGACCCGGACGAGGCGCGCGAGCGCGACGAGAGGATGATCGCCGCGCGCAAGGCAAACCAGAAGCCCGACAAGCTTCTCTATCCCGGGTTGACAGGTGGCATGATTGCCAACGACGGCCGCTTGCTTCCGCAAGGGTTGGTGTCGTCCAGCACGAAGACGGCCTTGTTCGATGACGTGGTCGGAACCGGCTGGACGCTCGTGGCCAAGGGGCCGGGCGTGCTTGAGGATCTGACGCCGGAGGTTCGCCGGTTCTGGTCGGAGCTCGGCGGTCGGACGGCCGTGTTCAATCTGCACAGCATTGTCGGTGGCGGCGACCTGTCGGACACCTCCGGCATCTACACGCGCTGGTTCGACGAAACCGGTGCAGTCGCCGCCGTGGTGCGACCCGACAGCTATGTGTACGGGCTCGCCAAGACGTCGTCCGCCCTCGACGACCTACTCTCGCAGCTCTCCCGGGCCATCGTCCGGTCCTAACGCGCATCGTATTGAAAGGCTGACCATGCAAGGCAAGATCGCGCTGGAAGAACACTTCGCCATTCCCGATACGCTGCAGGATTCCGCCGGCTTCGTGCCGGGCAGCTATTGGGAGGAACTCCAACACCGGCTTCTGGATATCCAGGACACCCGGCTGAAGCTCATGGACGCGCACGGGATCGAGACCATGATCCTGTCGCTGAACGCCCCCGCCGTGCAGGCGATCACAGATCGCGCGGAAGCGATCGAGATCGCCAAGCGCGCCAACGACGCACTGGCCGAGGAATGCGCGAAGAGGCCGGATCGCTTCCGTGCCTTTGCCGCGCTTCCGCTGCAGGATCCGGAGGCGGCTGCGGCGGAATTGACGCGCTGCGTGCGCGATCTGGGTTTTGTTGGTGCGCTGGTCAACGGCTTTTCCCAGGACGCCGCCCAGGGAGAGGGGCAGGAGCTTCTCTACTACGACCTACCCCAATATCGCGGCTTCTGGAGCGAAGTGGCGAAGCTGGGCGTGCCTTTCTATCTGCATCCCCGCAACCCTCTGCCGCAGGATGCCCGCATCTATGACGGCCATCCGTGGCTGCTCGGACCGACCTGGGCTTTCGCCCAGGAAACTGCCGTGCACGCGCTGCGGTTGATGGGATCGGGACTGTTCGACGAGCATCCTTCGTTGCAGATCATTCTGGGCCACATGGGCGAGGGCATTCCCTACATGCTCTGGCGCATCGACCATCGCAACGCCTGGGTCAAACTGCCGCCGAAACATCCGGCCAAGCGGAAGTTCGTCGACTATTTCAACGAGAACTTCCACATCACGACCTCTGGCAACTTCCGCACCCAGACGCTGATTGACGCGATTCTGGAGCTGGGCTCCGATCGGATCATGTTCTCCACGGATTGGCCGTTCGAAAATATCGACCACGCTGCCGACTGGTTCGATGTTGCGTCGATCTCCGAGGCCGATCGGCTCAAGATCGGCCGGCTGAACGCGGCACGTCTGTTCGGATTGGATCGGGGATGAGCCGATTTTACGCTGGATTTGCGGCCGAC
Source organism: Amorphus sp. 3PC139-8 (assembly GCF_040750475.1). NCBI lineage: Bacteria > Pseudomonadati > Pseudomonadota > Alphaproteobacteria > Hyphomicrobiales > Amorphaceae > Amorphus > Amorphus sp. 3PC139-8. Next base: position 66,163 of record NZ_JABJVY010000013.1, read on the forward strand.
GGCGCGCCGGTGCAGGTGCGCTTCGGGGCCGGCGCGCGCCATGACCTGAGCCCGGAACTGGAGCTTCTGGGCATCGCGCGCGCCCTGGTGCTCACCACGCCGCATCAGGCTGAGCAGGGCGAGGACATCGTCCGCTCTCTCGGAGACCGAGCCGTAGGCCTGTTCAGCGGCGCGGCCATGCACACCCCGGTCGAAACCACCGAGACGGCGATGGACCGCGCCAAGGATTGCGGGGCCGATGGCGTCGTCGCCATCGGCGGCGGTTCGACCATCGGACTGGCGAAGGCGGTCGCCTGGCGCAGCGATCTCCCGCAGATCGTGTTGCCGACGACCTACGCCGGCTCCGAGGCGACGCCGGTTCTGGGGCAGACGGAAAACGGCGTGAAGTCTACCTTCGCCTCCCAGAGGGTGCAGCCGGAGGCCATCGTCTACGATCCCGAACTGGTTGCGACGTTGCCGGCCGGCCTGACGGTGACGAGCGCGCTGAACGCCATGGCCCATGCCGTGGAAGGGCTTTACTCCCGGGATGCCAACCGGCTGTCGTCCGCCCTGGCGATGGAGGGGATCCGGGCCTTCGTCCGTGGCCTGCCGAACGTGGTCGAAACGCCGGGCGATTTGGCTGCACGCGAGGACACGCTTTTCGGCGCGTGGCTGTGCGGTACGGTTCTGGGGCAGGTGGGAATGGCGCTTCACCACAAGCTCTGCCACACCCTCGGAGGCACTCTTGGCCTTCCTCATTCCGAAACCCACGCGATCGTCTTGCCCCATGCGGTCGCCTACAACGAAGGCGCGGCAAGGGACGCCCTGAAGCCGGTGGCCGACCTGTTGGGCGCGGACACGGCCGCCGGCGGGCTCTACATACTGGCGAAGCGGCTCGGCGCACCTCTCGCCTTGCGGGACCTCGGCGTATCGCAAGACGCGCTGGAAACCGTCGCCGATCTGGCGACCCAAAATCCTTATTGGAACCCACGCCCCGTGGAGCGCGCGGCGCTGCGCGCGCTGTTGCAGGATGCCTATCTGGGCGATCCGCCGAATTCTGGTGAGCGACAATGACCCGATATTTCACCGAAGATACCTCGGTAGAGGCCGTCAACGCGCGCATGGGCGAGGACATCGATCCGCGCCTGAAAACGGTGATGGCCAGCCTCGTGACGCATTTGCACGCCTTCGCCAAGGACGTCGATCTCAGGCAGGAGGAATGGGATTTCGCCATCGACTTCCTGACCAAGACCGGCCAGATCTGCTCGCAGGAGCGGCAGGAATTTATCCTGCTGTCGGACGTGCTCGGTTTCTCCATGCTGGTCGACGCGATCAACAATCGCCGACCGTCCCAAGCCACCGAGAACACCGTCTTCGGTCCCTTCCACGTGGACAACGCCCCGATTCGCGAAATGGGCGACACCATCAGCCTCGACGGCAAGGGGGAACGGTGCCGTTACGAAGGCCGGGTGATGGACCTTCACGGCGCGCCGATCGAAGGCGCCTGCGTCGATGTCTGGTCCGACAATGCCGACAGTTTCTACGACGTGCAGCAGCCGGACATTCAGCCGAAGTGGAACAATCGCGGTCGCTTTTTCACCGGCAAGGACGGCCGCTATCTCTTCTACGGCATCAAGCCGGTCAGCTATCCGATCCCCGACGACGGTCCGGTGGGCAAGATGCTGTCAGCGCTCGGACGCCATCCCTACCGTCCGGCGCACATGCACTATCTCGTCACGGCGCCCGGATTTCAGAAGATCGTCACTCATACATTCGTCGGCGACGACAAGTATATCGCAGACGATGCGGTCTTCGGCGTGAAGGAGACGCTGATTGCCCCGTTCGAATACGTGAACGACGGCGAGACGATCTGGCGTTCGCCTTTCGATTTCGTGATGGTGCCGGCCGCAGAGCCGGTCTCATAGAGCGACCGGGCGCACAATCGTCATTTCGCCTTGGAAGCAGAGGACGGCGATGGCGCCTCGGTGCGGGCTTCCTTCGTCGCCCGCGGCAGCAGTGGCAGCATCAACATGGCAATGCCGATGCCGGCAATCGTCATAAGAACGCGGTTGGATGCCATTTCAAGGGCCCCGGCTTCCGGCGTCAGATCGAATGCCAATGCGACGGCCGTCAGGCAGAAAGTCCAGATCCCGTACCGTTTGGCCCCAATCATCAGCATGCAGAGCACCAGAAAACCGACCAGCAGCGCGTGCAGCCAGGGCAGGGGCGAGAGGCCAAGAAGCAGACCTCCCGTCGCCGCGCCGAGAAGCGTTCCCATCCCACGCGTCTTCATCCGGTAGATCGTCTCCGGGCGGGTGGGCTTCGTCACTCTGAGGCCGGCAGCGGTCAGCCAGCAGGGATGAGATCCCGGGCTGAAGCAGGCAGCGAAGCTTCCCAGCAGCGAGACCGACGCGATGCCGGCCATAAAGCGTCTCTCGCCGGCCTCCTTCAGGAGAGGGGGCCGAGCCGTATTTGTGTCCTCTTTGACCGCCGGAATGCAAAAGCGCACGAAAACGGCGCCCCAGAGCGTTCCGAGAAGAAAGCTGATCCCGTAGCTCATCTCGCTGCCGGCTGGCACTTGACCAACGGACAGAAAGAACGCCAGAGCGCCGAGCGCGATCGGCAGACGCAGATAGCCCCCGCGCAATTCGCCAACGCCCTGCGCTATCGCGGCCATCAGCGCCAACACGAAAAAGGCACCGGTTCCGAGCGCAACGCTTCCACCCACCGTCGCAAACAGGCTGATGATAAGAGACGAGGCCAGCAGAACTTTCACGCGGCCCGAAGCAGGCAGGCGCGGAAAGGAAACGGTCAACAAGTATGCCCCGAAAGACGCGATGCTGCCCTGGAAAGCATGGCCCGCGGCAATGCCCGCAAGCCACGGCGCGCAGACGCCAAGCGCCATCGCCAACGCGTTCCAGGCTTTGGCCCACGTCAATCCAATCGCTGAAGCCTTGAAGATTTATTCCCCCATCGTAGCGAAAAAAACCGCAATCTCCGACGCATCAGGCGAGTGATGGGCGTCGCCTGATGCTTCTGTCTTTTGTCAATTTCGCTCCGGATGTTGCGAAGAAAATGGATTCGACGTTCTTATCCGGAGGTCTTGTCGCTCGAGTCCGACATTTTCACGCATACGCAAGCGCGAATCGATGAAAATAGCGGACTCTCTTGACTAGTCGTCGCCTTGCTCTTCTTCTTCATCCGCCGGCGTGACATATTTTGCGCAATAGGCCTGCTCGCCCAGGCGGTCGATCAAGCTGATCTGCAACTCAAGCCAGGCTTTGTGACCTTCTTCGTCGAGGACGATGCTCTCGAACAGGCTCCGGCTTCCGATGTCTCCGACCTCCGCAGCTTCCTGCGCGGCCTTGGTGTAAAAGTCGATCGCCTCTTCTTCATCGGCAAGATCCGACTTGAACATGCCAACAAGGGTTTCCGCCTTGACCGGCTTTTTCTGGAAAGCAAGGGCCGGTTCGCCCTTTAAGAAGAAGACCCGCTCGATGAACTTGTCGGAGTGACCGAGCTCTTCGCTCATCTCTTCGCGCATTTTGTTTGCGAGCTTGTCGAGGCCCCAATCCTCCAGCACATGGGCATGAAGTTGGTATTGGTGCGCGGCGGTCAGTTCCATTTCGATCGCGCTTTGAAGATTTTCAATCGTCTTTTTGTTCGACGTGCTCGACATTGCTCGCTCCTTTCCGTGACGGCTGTGTGCGGCTAAAACGATAGAGGCCGTGAGGGACTTCGAATAGGGTCCGGTCTCGTCCGATCGACGAGATCATGGATCGAAAGCGCCTTTTGATGTCGACTCGCATCTCAAATGGCAAATTCAAACGATTCGCGAACCGTGGCGACTTGCCCCAAAATCGAATTCCCCCCGATGACAGGCCGATCCGCGTTGATCGGCCGCGCCAATGCAGTCGCTCCGGCGAGAGGAGCCGCCTCCGAACGGAAAACGGGACTCGCCGTGCATGACGTGATGTAGCGGATCCCGACGGCCGCGGCGACCCCGATCCGCGACGGGTTGACGGCCGGTTCGCTGCCGAAGACGTTAGCTGGTCCTACTGGCACAGAGGCCGCCGCAGATCTTGTGCGTTGCGCCGGCATTTTTGAGGGAGAGGGGCGTATGGCGCGACCGAACGGACAATGGGTCAAGGGCCTGACGAAAGAGCAAAAGCGGGGAGATCGGGACCGTTTGTGACCGCTTCATCGCCGATGTTCTGAAGCCTCGATTCCTGCCGGAAATCGACCCTACCGAATTGACCTATCCCTTGGACATCGTCGGAAAGTGGCGCGGTAGCAAGTATAGTTTCATCACCTGCTATCTTCGGGCTTTCCGTAATGCCGTGGTGACGAATTTAATTCGGCTTTTGTGCGTCTCGATTGCGTGGAAGAAGATCTCAAGGACATCCGCTTCCATGTCATGTGGCATCGCCACACCGGACAATGGTTTCCGCGCCATAGGTTGGTAACCCTCGATAAGGCCCTTAGGTTGATCGAGACCGACGGACTGCTTCATCCATTGCTATGATATCCAATAATTTGCCTCACTTTGATCCATACGCGCTGAGAAAGCTGGCCGGCGACAAGGTGTTCGCACGCGGCGAAGCCTATTTTCACGACGGAGCCGTGGACATTCTCGGGGCCGAAGCGGGGCGGGTCGTCGCCCATGTCGCTGGAACGGAGGACTACCGCACCGTCGTTACGGGCGCAGGCGCCATGATTGACGGCGAGTGCTCGTGTCCGGCCTTCGAGCGTGACGGGTTTTGCAAGCACATGGTCGCGGTGGCTTTGGCGGTCAACGCGGGCCTGGCCGAGGGGGCGACGGGGGCCGGTGACGTGCTGAAGAAGATCCAAGCCTATCTTGAGACCAAGGACGTCGACACTCTCGCCGGGATGATCGTAAGCATCGCGGAGTGGGACCCGGAACTGTTGAGCGAGCTGGAAATTGCCGCCGATGCGTCCGGCTCGATCGACCACAGCGACGAGAATTGAGGCGCGGATAGGGCCCCGGCCCGAATACTCATGCGGTCTGGATGCGTGGACGTGGCATGACCCGCTCCGGGTCGACATTTGCCGGTAAGCTCAGTCGACCCGAAGCGGACCCCGCGGATCTTCTTGCCGTAAAAGGCGCTTGGAGGTCAGGTCCGCGAAGAGGGAAGGGAGGGCAAGGCCCCCCAAAAGGAAAAGACGACGGGGCTGGCGAGACGCTCCGAGATCAGGGCGATGTCGTCGGGCCGATGCGACCCCGTACCGCCCTATGTGATCACCTCCGACGCGTTGGAACGGGAGAAGGGCGGGGAACCGTTGCCCATTTTTCCCGTCCCGCATGCGTTGGATTGCGCCTGTGCGCGTGCTCCGTCGTCAATCGCGCGCCCGAGCGTCAGTGTTCACCCGGACGCGCGCCGTTCATATGATGTCCGACTGACTAGAAGGTGCGCTGGACGCGGAACAGGCCGGTCCAGATGCTGCCGTCCTCATAGAAGGCATCCTCGGCGTCCACATACCGGTATTCCACGGCCGGACCCATGATCAGACCGTTGACCGGCGACCAGACGATCTGGCCCTGGGCATCGTAGTTCTTGAAGTCGTTCATCGGGTTGGCGTCGTTGGAGTAGTCGAGGTAGCCACCGGCGACCGCGATGTTCACCGTCGGGGTCACGGCAAAGCCGAAGCCACCCGAAACGGTCCAAGCCTCCGAAAGCTCCAGGTTGCCCGGCGAAGAGAGCACGGCGTCATAACCGCCGGCGTCGCCAGTGAAGCCGAACGCGTTGCCCGGCCCGGTCGAGCTGGACGTGGCGTAGGCGAACGCACCCTTGGTGTAAGCGCCCTGCAGGTTGACAGTGGCACCCGCGGCGAACGGAAGATTGAACACGACGCCACCGCCGATGGCCCAGCCGAGTTCGCTCTCAGGCGTGGTTCCGTAGGAATCGTAGCCCGGCCAGACCTGGTGAAGGGCACCCATCAACTGGGCCGAACCCCAACCCTGGTCGATACGGAGGTTGGCGACGAGGTCCGGATACTTCGTGCCGCCGTAGCCCCAGCCTTCGATGCCGCTGCGACGGTCGTCCGCGCTTTCGACCGCGATCGAGGTCGAGAACCCGTTGCCGAACGCGAAGGTGTAGGCGCCGAGGGTCTGACGCTGGTCGGAGATCTGCGGCGTGAACACCGACGCCCAGGTCGGGTAGCCCACGAAGTCGTAGAACGACTGCGTGCGACCGAAGGTGAAGCCGCCGAACTGCACGAACGAGTTCCACAGCGTCACGGAGGAGCCGCCGCCGTTGCCGTTGAAGCCGAACAGGCCCGAGGAGTCGTCGGTGACCCAGATCTCGTTGTAGGCGCGCAGCAGGCCGAACTCGGTGTTGGTGCGCGAGTCCATGTAGAGGTAACCACGGGCGCGGAACTGCGACGAGTTCATGTCGCGCCAATGGGCGCCGTAGCTCTGTGCGAGCTCGTTCTCGGCAAAGCGATATTCTGCGCGGACGCGGCCGCGCACCGAAAGGCAGGTGTCGGTGCCCGGGATATAATAATACCCAGCGCCGAACGCATCGCAGACGCGGACATAGTCGATGGGCTCTGGGGCGACCGGTAGGTCGGCCGCCTGGGCAGCCGGCACCGCCAGAATGCCGCCCGCGGCACCCAGGAGGAGACGCTTCAACATCATAGGGAACTCCAAGCTTCGTCCCGCACGGGACCCTGACTCAACATTGTTCTCAGTCCACTGACATGGACCTTGGCTCGGTTGGCGCATGCGCCTGCCGGGCATTGACCAACCCGGATGGCCTAAAATCTACCGAAGACGTCGATGGCGGCTATGGCAAAATGGCAACAGTAATTTCTAGACGATTTTCGGAAATGTTTCCGAAAATGGGTTGGAAATCTGCGACAAGCTGTCCAAAGGCGAATCCATCAGGGATTCCATCGCATTAGTTGATTTCCGACCAAGGAATTGGAAATTCGAAGGGGCTACGAATACCTGAACGTCGGCTCGTGAAATATTTTTCTGTCCGAGCGCATCTTGGCGCTTACTGGCCATTATTTGCGCGACTGCGACCGTCGGGTGGCGGGAATCGGGCAGAAAAAAGGTCGGATACGCAGATCCCGTCTGGATCGGCAGGCCTCAGATGATCCGATCCGCTTGGCGAGTCGGCCAGTGCCCTTTCCCTCTTCTCTCTCTTTTCGACACCCCTCCAAAGACGGCTTGTCGCGTGATCTGCCGGATGCCGCCGCCGATCCAATCGCGAAAGGCGGCGATCGTCTGTCCGTCGCTGGCCGTGATCTCAATGTCGGACACGAGCCTGTCTCACCCTACCTTTGCCGTTGAGCGGCCCGCGCTCAGACCAAACCGCAGACCGTGCGTTGACGCAGGCCGCTGCGCAGTGCGCAAGGCGTGCGCACATCGGTCTCGTCATCTCTTAAGCCGGCGGTCGGGAATCGCCGGCGAGGTCGTCGAGGATCGGGCAGTCGGGGCGATCATCGCCGTGACAGCGGGTGACGAGGTCTTCCAATGTGCCGCGCATGGCCTCCAACTCCGCGATCTTGGTTGCGATGCGGACGAGGTGCTGGCGAGCCAGGTCCTTCACATCGGCGCTGGCGCGGCTGTGATCCTCGTAGAGCGACAGCAGTGTCCGGCAGTCCTCGATTGAAAAGCCGAGCGAACGTGCCCGGCCCAGAAAAGCGAGTTTGTGAGCGTCGCGCTGGCTGAAGTCGCGGTAGCCGTTCTCGCCTCGGGCCGGACGTACCAGGCCGATATCCTCGTAGTAGCGGATCGTCTTCGCGGGCAGGCCGGTCGTGGCGGCCACATCGCCGATATTCATGTCGCGTCTCCTTCGGATGAGGCAACGATGCGCTCGACGGGAAGGCCGAGGTTCGCTCCCTCTCCTACGAGAATATGGGGACCGGCCCTTGACCTTCCAGTGACTGGAGTCCCTATCTTGCTGCGGACTGAGGAGATCTGCCATGTCCGAAACCGCTGGTCTGGACCAAGCCCCCACTCGTGATCCCGTTTGCGGGATGACGGTCGACCCCAACGCCGACAAGCCGAGCTTCGAGCACGATGGCCACGTCTATCGGTTCTGCTGCGAAGGCTGCCGCACCAAGTTCGCCGCCGATCCCGCCGCGTACACGCAAGCGATTGACCCGGTGTGCGGGATGACCGTGAACCGGGGAACGGCGCGCTATCTGTCGAAGCATGAGGGCGAGAAGTTCTATTTCTGCTCCAGCCACTGCCAGGAAAAGTTCGAGGCGGCGCCGCAGGACTATCTCGGCGACCGGCCGGCACCGGAACCGATGCCGGAAGGCACGCTCTACACCTGCCCGATGGATCCGGAAATCGTTCAGGAAGGCCCTGGCGACTGCCCGATCTGCGGGATGGCGCTGGAGCCGATGATGCCGTCGGCGGATTCCGGGCCAAATCCGGAGTTGATCGATTTCCGCCGCAGGCTGTGGATCGGCGCGCCACTGGCGTTCGCCGTGTTCCTTCTGGAAATGGGCGGCATGATCGGCCTGCCCTGGAACGATTGGTTCGGGGCGGAGGCAGTGCGCTGGCTGCAGTTCCTGTTTGCGACCCCGGTGGTCGTCTGGGTCGCCAAGCCCTTCTTCAAGCGCGGCTGGTCGTCGATCGTCACCGGCCGGCTCAACATGTGGACGCTGATCGCGATCGGTACGGGGGCCGCCTACGCCTTCAGCCTCGTGTCGCTGCTTTTGCCGGGCATCTTCCCGGAGGCGCTCAGGGGTGAGCACGGTCCGCCGCTTTATTTCGAAGCCTCTGCGGTGATCCTGATCCTGGTCCTGATCGGGCAGGTCATGGAGCTGACCGCACGCGACCGCACCGGTGATGCGATCCGCGCGCTGATGGACCTGTCGCCGAAGACGGCTCGGCGCGTCACCGACGCAGGTGACGAGGAAGTGTCGCTGGATGTCGTGAAGGCCGGCGACCGGCTGCGCGTGCGGCCGGGCGAGGCGGTGCCGGTCGACGGCTTGGTGATCGAAGGCCGCTCGTCGGTCGACGAAAGCATGATCACGGGCGAGCCGGTTCCGGTGGAAAAGAGCGTCGACGATACGGTGACCGGTGGTACGCTGAACAAGTCCGGCTCGTTCGTGATGGAGGCCAAGGCCGTCGGCAGCGACACAGTGTTGTCGCGGATCGTCGCCATGGTGGCTCAGGCCCAGCGCTCGCGCGCGCCGATTCAGGCCCTTGCCGATCGGGTGGCGAGCTATTTCGTGCCCACCGTCATTGCCATTGCCGTCATCGCGTTCCTGGTCTGGCTCTTGGTTGGGCCATCGCCGGCGCTCGGTTATGCGGTTGTGGCGGGCGTCAGCGTGCTCATCATCGCCTGTCCCTGTGCGCTCGGTCTCGCCACACCCATGTCGATCATGGTGGCGACGGGGCGCGGCGCCCAGGCGGGCGTGCTGATCCGCGACGCGGAGGCGCTGGAACGGTTCGCCAAGGTCGACGTGCTGGTGCTCGACAAGACCGGCACGCTCACGGAAGGTAAGCCGAGCCTGACCGATGTCGTTCCCTTCGGCGATTCCGGCGAGGAGCGGGTTCTGGCGCTTGCGGCGGCTTTGGAGCGCGGGTCGGAGCACCCGTTGGCGGAGGCGATCCTTCGGGGCGCGCGCGAGCGCGGCGTTCCGGAGTTTCAGGCGGACGACTTCGAAGCCGTGACCGGCAAGGGCGTGCGCGGAAGCGTCGAGGGAAGCCCGGTGGTCCTCGGTAACGCGGACCTCATGAGCGAGCTCGGCATCGATCTATCGGAGGTGTCGGCGTCCGTGACCAAGCTTCAGGAGCAAGGTAAGACCGCCATGCTGCTGGCCGCCGATGGGGCGCTTGCCGGAATTGTTGCGGTCGCCGACCGGATCAAGGAGACCACGCCGGGCGCGATCCGAGCGCTTCACGAGGCGGGGCTAACCGTCGTCATGGCGACCGGCGATAGCCGAGCGACGGCGCTTGCCGTGGCGAAGGAGCTTGGGATCGACGAGGTGCGAGCCCAGGTTTCGCCGGAGGACAAGGCTGCGCTGATCTCGGAATATAAGAGCAAGGGCCGATCGGTGGCGATGGCGGGCGACGGCGTCAACGACGCGCCCGCGCTGGCGGCGGCCGATGTCGGTATCGCCATGGGAACCGGCGCGGACGTCGCCGTCGAAAGCGCCGGCGTGACGCTGGTGAAGGGCGATCTTACCGGCATCGTGCGCGCTCGCGTGCTTGCGCAGGCGACCATGCGCAACATCCGCGAGAACCTGTTCTTTGCCTTCGTCTATAACACTGCGGGTGTCCCGATTGCGGCCGGCATTCTGTTCCCGGTCTTCGGCGTCCTGTTGTCGCCGATGATCGCGGCGGCGGCGATGAGCCTTTCGTCGGTGTCGGTGATCGGCAACGCGCTGCGCCTGCGCACCATCAAACTCTGATGCTTGATGCTTCCTCTCGACCGGAATGTGTGATTGGTGCACCGTTCCGGTCGATTGGCAGACGCGCCGGCCTTTGCGAAAAGCCGGGATCCACTTTGTCGCTCGGCGCTCGAAAACAGGGGCCTCATGTTCCTCGGTATCGATCTCGGCACCTCCGGGCTCAAGGCGCTTCTCGTCGACGATGACCAGAGGGTCGTCGGTCATGCGGAGGCGCCGTTAACGGTTTCGAGGCCCCATCCGGGCTGGTCGGAACAGGATCCGGGCGCCTGGATTGCGGCGTGCACCGTCGCGCTCGACGATCTGGCCGACCGCTTGCCGGCCGAGATGTCCGCGGTCCGCGCGATCGGGCTTTCCGGCCAGATGCACGGCGCGACCCTGATCGGCGGGGACGAGCGGCCGCTTCGGCCGGCCATCCTTTGGGATGATGTCCGCGCTCATCAGGAGGCAGCAGCGCTCGATGGCGATCCGCGCTTCCGCGCGCTGACGGGCAACATCGTCTTCCCCGGGTTCACTGCGCCGAAGCTCGCCTGGTTGAAGCGCCACGAACCGGAGACGTTCGCCCAGGTGAAGCGGGTGCTTCTGCCGAAGGATTATCTGCGTCTTTGGCTCACGGGCGAAGCGGTCTCCGACATGTCGGATGCCGCCGGCACCGCGTGGCTGGACGTGGCCGGGCGCACTTGGAGTTCCGCCCTTCTGGAGGCGACCGGCCTTACGGTCGAGCAGATGCCACGGCTGGTGGAAGGCACGGAGGTAGCGGGAACGCTGCGGCCGGACTTGGCGGCGCGCTGGAGCATGGGGGCGGCGATGGTGGCCGGGGGCGGCGGCGACAATGCCGCGTCGGCCTGTGGGGTGGGCGTGACGGAGCCGGGGCAAGGCTTCCTGTCGCTCGGCACTTCGGGTGTGCTGTTTGCCGCCAACGACCGGTTTCGGCCCAATCCGGAGAGCGCCGTTCACGCCTTCTGTCATGCGCTGCCCGGCACCTGGCACCAGATGGGCGTGATCCTGGCGGCAGGCGGGGCGATGCGGTGGCTCGGCGATGTCTACGCGGCCGATGCCGGACGGATTGGGGCAGGGGTCGATCCAGCACGCGTCGAAGGGCCGATCTTCCTCCCCTATCTCGCGGGCGAACGAACGCCTCACAACGACGCGGAAATCCGCGGTGCGTTCGTAGGTCTCGACTACGGCTCCGACCGTACCGTCCTGGCGGGGGCGGTGATGGAAGGCGTGGCATTTGCCTTCGCCGACAATCTGGATGCGCTGTCGGCGGCAGGAACGGAACTCGATCGGGCGATCGCCATCGGTGGGGGCTCGCGCTCCGATGTCTGGCTGCAGATCTTGGCCGATACGCTGGGCATTTCGCTCGACGTTCCCGTCACGGGAGAGCACGGCGCCGCTTTTGGCGCCGCGCGGCTCGCCATGGCGGCAGAGGTTGGCTCGCTGGACGGGGTTTTCACGGTTCCGCCGATCCGCCGTGCCATCGAGCCGGATCCGGATCGCCACCAAGCCCGGCGGGAGCGGCTTGCCAGCTACCGTGCACTCTATCCGGCGCTCAAGGGCGTGGCCGAGGCATAAGCCCGCCTCGCCGCATGCTCGGACTCACGCGCTTTGGGCTTCCTCGCGTGCCGCGGCCCAGGTGGTCGGCCGCTGTCTTCTGAGACGGACGAGCAGGCCCGTGTCCGGCGAGAAGCGATCGTGCAGCGGCAGCATCGCGGCCCCCAGCACCCGCGCCATCGGCCCGATCGAACCAGTTCGGATTTCCGTGGGCGCCAGCCCGGCGCGGTTGAAATCGCCAAGCGCTGCCGACAGCCGATCGGCCATGTGCGCCCGCCATGGGGGCGGCAACAGACCGTCGATCACGACCGTTTCGAAATCGATAATGCTGAGGGCTGCCACGACCGCCCGCGAGAGATCCGTGATCGCCGCCTCGGCCCAGGCCTCGAAGATGGCCGTTGTCTCAGGTTTCCCGCAGCTTGATCCAAGCGCCTCCGATGGATCGATTCCCGCGGCGGAGAGCGCGCGCTCCAGCTTGACCACCGAGGCGGTGTGGATGAGCTGGTTCGGCGGCTGGCCCAAGGCGCGGTCGCCCACCGGCATGGAGCCGATCGCTCCGGCGTTAAGCTGGGCGCCGGGATAGAGCTTGCCGTCGATCACCACCCCGCCGCCGATGAACGTGCCGAGATAGATATAGAGCGCGCTGCGGGTCGTGATCGCCTCGCCGGAGATCATTTCCGCCGCACATGCCGCAGTGGCGTCGTTGTGGAGCGAGGTTTCGAGCCCGGTGGCGGTTTCCAGTGCGCCGGCGACGTCGGCACCGCGCCAGCCGTCGAGCGCGCCGGGGGCAAGCCCCAGCTCTTCCGACCAGGCGTAGATCTCGCCCGGCATGGCGATCCCGAGCCCGACCACGCGGGAGCGTACCGCTCCGGACGAGCGCTCCAGAAGGCGCTTCGCCTGGGTGACGGCGGAGGGGATCGTTCGGTCGGGCAGGGGCGCGTCGTAGACCTCGATGCTGGAGCCGATCACCTCGCCCAACAGGTTGACCAGGATCGCTTCCGTCGAGCGCCGGCCGATCTTCACGCCCAGCGAAAAGGCGCCTTGCGGATTGGGGGCGATCGGCGTCGAGGGCTGTCCGACCTGGCCGCGGATCTTTTCACGCTTGACCAGAAGCCCCTCGCTTAGCAGGCGATTGACGATGACCGAAGCGGCCTGGCCGCTCAGGCCGGTCTCGCGCGCGATCTCGGCTTTCGAGAGCGCTCCCTCTCGGATCAGGGCGCTAACGATCAACCGTTCATTGTAGGCACGAAGGCCGCTGGTATCTCCGCCTCGCATGCGCGCGTCATCCCTCCTTCGGGCGATGCCACCCGGGTGGGTCGCGCCGAGCCCGCGTCCTTTTGGCGATGGATCGCCGAAGGGACGATCCGAATCTAGCGGAAAGCGGATTATAAAACCAATATGATTTAATTATTGACGATTCCGGGCGGCTGTGTCTCGCTAAACTTTCCGGCTGCATGTATTGCGGCGAATGGCTCGCGCCGGCAAGAGCAGGTGCGCAACAAGATAAGGATCGGGTGGGAGGATGTTCGTCGTCTGCGGCGAAGCGCTGTGGGATTTCTTCGGCCGGGAAAGGCCCTCGGGCCTGTCGTTCGATGCCCGCGTCGGTGGGTCTCCGTTCAACGTGGCGGTCGGTCTTGCCCGCCTCGATCAGGACGTTGCGCTGCTGACCGGCCTGTCGCGGGATCGGCTTGGCGAGCGCCTGTTCGATCGGCTGGAGCGCGAAGGGGTCTCGACCTCCTATCTGGTGCGCACGGAGCGCCCGACGACGTTGAGCCTGGTCGATCTCGGTCCGGATGGGTCGCCCGTCTATGCCTTCTACGGGGAGGGGACTGCGGACCGATGCGTGACGGAGGCCGATCTGCCCGCGTTCGGTTCCAACGTCTGGGGTTTCCATGTCGGGTCCTTTTCGCTGGTGACGGCGCCGACCGGCTCGTCGTTGCTCGCGCTCGCCCGACGCGAGGCGGGGCGCCGGCTTATCACGCTGGACCCGAACGTGCGGCTGAACGCGGAGCCTGATCTGGCGTTCTGGCGCGCGCGGGTGGACGACTTCGTCAGCGTGAGCGATGTGGTGAAGGTCAGCTCGGAGGACCTGGAGCTCCTGTTTCCGGGCTTTGCTACTGATGACGTCGCCGCGCGCTGGCTGGAGGCTGGCGCTGCGCTGGTCATCGTAACGGGCGGGGCGAGCGGGGCCGACGCTTATGGCGCGTTCGGAAAGGTCTCCGAACCGGGCCGGGTGGTCGCGGTGGCCGACACCGTCGGGGCCGGGGACAGCTTCATGGCTGCCATGATTGCCCGGCTCGCGGAGCGAGGTTTGACCTCGCGCAGATACCTCGCCGATCTGTCCGCAGAGGATGTGCTCCAGCTCCTCGGCTTTGCCTCCGATGCGGCTGCGATCACTTGCAGCCGGCGCGGGGCCGACTTGCCCCATCGCAGCGACATCGGTGCGAACGCGAAAGCCTGGAACGAAAGTTCGGAATAAACGTGACCCGGTTTCCCGGCCGCATTTCGCTGCAGCGCACGCGCCAATGATGCGTTGCCGTCCGTCTTGGGGAATGCGCAATTGCTAGGCAAGGTCACTTTTTAGAATAGAAAAATCAAAGTGATTTAATAATTGACAGCCGCCAGGTCGGGTGATGTAGTTTTTGAAGCGTGAAATTTCGTCACAGGCTTCGGGCGCGCGGTCACGGTGCAGCCGGAAGTTGGAACGGACGGCGCGATCGCCGCGCCTGAACAATAAGCGCGATGCCCTATGACGGCACGTGCATATGCATGGGAGGAAAGCATGAGCTATCCAGCATGGCTGGTTGGTGCGGCGTCGGTTCTGGCGCTGACTGTGTCTGCCCAGGCGGAGACGATCACGATCGCCACGGTGAACAATGGCGACATGATCCGGATGCAGAAGCTCACCGACGACTTCACGAAGGATCATCCCGACATCGACTTGGAATGGGTGACGCTGGAGGAGAACACGCTGCGCCAGCGCGTGACCCAGGATATCGCCACCAAGGGCGGCCAGTTCGACATCATGACCATCGGCAACTACGAGGTGCCGCTCTGGGCCAAGCAGAACTGGCTGATGCCGCTGGAAAACATGCCGGACGGCTATGATGTCGACGACATCCTGCCGGCGATCCGCGGCGGTCTGTCGGTCGATGGCACGCTCTATGCCGCGCCGTTCTACGGCGAGTCGGCGATGCTGATGTATCGCACCGATCTTGCCGAAAAGGCCGGCATCGCCATTCCCGATCAGCCGACCTGGGCCGATATCAAGAAGGCGGCCGAGGCAATGACTGACAAGGACAACGAGATTTACGGCATCTGCCTGCGCGGCAAGGCGGGCTGGGGCGAGAACATGGCCTTCATCACCGCCATGTCGAACTCCTATGGCGCGCGTTGGTTCGACATGGATTGGCAGCCGCAGTTCGACAGCCCCGAGTGGAAGGCGACGATCACCGACTATCTCGACATGATGGAGAAGTACGGTCCGCCCGGCGCCTCCTCCAACGGCTTCAACGAGAACCTCGCGCTGTTCCAGCAAGGCAAGTGCGGCATGTGGATCGACGCTACCGTCGCCGCCTCGTTCGTGACCGACAAGGATGAGTCCAAGGTCGCCGACAAAGTCGGCTTCGCCCAGTTTCCCAACAAGCAGGGCGTTGATAACCACGGCAACTGGCTGTGGTCGTGGAACCTGGCGATCCCGGCTTCTACCGACGCGCCGGACGCTGCGAAGGCGTTCGTCGCCTGGGCCACCTCCAAGCAATACACCGATCTGGTGGCCGAGAATGAAGGCTGGGCCGCCGCCCCTCCCGGCACACGGACCTCGCTCTACGAGAATCCAAAATACCAGGAAGCCGCGCCGTTCGCGAAGATGACGCTTGAGTCCATCAACGCGGTGAACACCAAGAAGCCGTCGGTTCAGGAAATCCCCTATACCGGCGCCCAGTTCGTGGCGATCCCGGAGTTCCAGGGCATGGGAACCACGGTGGGGCAGATGTTCTCTGCCGCGCTTGCCGGCCAGATGTCGGCGGACCAGGCGCTGCAGAACGCCCAGGCCGTGACCAAGCGTGAAATGACCAAGGCTGGCTACATCAAGTAGCGGCCCGGACCAAAGATGAAGGCGCCCGCGCTGTGCGGGCGCCCGATCCTTCTCTTCGAAACCAAAATCGTCCAGGATCGGGTCTGCGTGCCGTCCGCATCCCGGTCTAAAATAAAGCAATCGAAGAGCCGCCCGGGTTCGGTGCCGCTCGCCTCCTGCGGAGTGTCAGACGATGGCCACCGCCCATTCGCGGTCCGCCGCGCGGTTCATGATCTCCCCTTCCGTCATCCTGCTGTTCTGCTGGATGGCGATCCCGTTGGGGATGACGATCTACTTCTCTTTCCTGCGCTACAATCTGTTGATGCCGGGAATGAACGAGTGGATCGGGTTCCTGAACTATCAGTTCTTCTTCACCGATCCGGCCTTTTTCGCTGCCCTCACCAACACGCTGATGTTGGTCGGCGGTGTGCTGATCCTGACCATCGTCGGCGGCGTGCTTCTGGCCATTCTGCTGGACCAGCCGATGTGGGGGCGTGGCATCGTCCGCATCCTGGTGATCGCGCCGTTCTTCGTCATGCCGACGGTGTCGGCGCTGGTCTGGAAGAACATGTTCATGAATCCCGTCAACGGCCTGTTCGCCTTCCTGGCGAAGTCGGTCGGGATGCAGCCGTTCGACTTTCTGGCCGAGGCGCCGCTTTTGTCGATGATCTGGATCGTCGGCTGGCGCTGGCTGCCGTTTGCCACCCTGATCCTTCTGACCGCGCTGCAGTCCCTCGATAGCGAGCAGCTCGAGGCGGCGGAAATGGACGGCGCCGGCCCGGTCAGCCGTTTCTTCCACATCATGCTGCCGCATCTCGCCCGCGCGATCACCGTGGTGATCCTGATTCAGACGATCTTCCTGCTCTCGATCTTCGCGGAGATCCTGGTCACCACCAATGGCGGGCCGGGCTACGCCACCACCAACATCACCTATCTGGTCTACGCCCTGTCGCTGTTGCAGTTCGACGTCGGCGGCGGCTCGGCCGGCGGCGTGGTCGCGGTCATTCTGGCCAACATCGTTGCGATCTTCCTGATGCGGATGATCGGCAAGAATCTGGACGTTTGATATGGCCCGCGCCGTCACGCCCCAACGTAAACTCGTCTTCACCGTCATCGCCTGGGTGATCGGGGTTCTGATCTTCTTTCCCGTGCTCTGGACGGTATTGACCAGTTTCAAGACCGAGGCCGAGGCGATCGCTTCGCCGCCGTCGTTCCTGATGTTCGACTGGACGCTGGAGAACTACGCGGAGGTTCAGGAGCGCTCCAACTATTTGCGCCACTTCTGGAACTCCGTGGTGATTTCGCTCGGCTCCACCGCGCTCGGCCTGGTAATCGCGATCCCCGCGGCCTGGTCGATGGCGTTCGTACCGGGCCGTCGGACCAAGGACGTCTTGATGTGGATGCTCTCCACCAAGATGCTGCCGCCGGTGGGTGTGCTGATCCCGATCTACCTGATTTTCCGCGATGTCGGCCTGCTCGACACGCTGCTCGGCCTGGTCATCGTCCTCATGCTGATCAATCTCCCGATCATCATCTGGATGCTGTTCACCTATTTCCGCGAGATCCCGGGCGAGATCCTGGAGGCGGCCCGCATGGACGGCGCCACCTTGCGCGAGGAGGTGCTCTACGTGCTGACGCCGATGGCGGTGCCGGGCATCGCCTCCACGCTTCTCCTCAACATCATCCTGGCGTGGAACGAGGCGTTCTGGACCTTGAACCTGACGGCGGCCAACGCGGCGCCGCTGACGGCCTTCATTGCCAGCTATTCCAGCCCCGAAGGGCTCTTCTACGCGAAGCTTTCTGCGGCATCGACGATGGCGGTCGCGCCGATCCTGCTGCTCGGCTGGTTCAGCCAGAAGCAGCTCGTTCGCGGGCTGACGTTCGGCGCGGTGAAATAGGAACACGCCATGGGCCATATCTCGCTTCAGAAAATCACCAAAGCCTTCGGCGATGTGGAGGTGATTCCGCCGCTCGATCTGGAGATCCGCGACGGCGAGTTCATCGTCTTCGTCGGACCGTCAGGGTGCGGAAAATCCACGCTGTTGCGGCTGATCGCGGGCCTGGAAGACGTCTCCTCCGGCGTGATCGAAATCGACGAACGCGACGCCACCGAGGTGCCGCCGGCCAAGCGCGGGCTCGCCATGGTGTTCCAGTCCTATGCGCTCTATCCGCACATGAGCGTGCGCAAGAATATCGCTTTTCCGCTCCGAATGGCCGGGCTGGACAAGACGGAGATCGAAAAGCGCGTGGCGGATGCGGCGCGGGTCCTGAACCTCACCGACTATCTGGACCGACGTCCGGGTCAGCTCTCCGGCGGCCAGCGACAGCGCGTCGCGATCGGGCGGGCGATCGTGCGCGAGCCGTCCGCGTTCCTGTTCGACGAGCCGCTGTCGAATCTGGACGCGGCACTGCGCGTCAACATGCGCTTGGAGATTTCGGAGCTCCACAACAACCTGTCGACCACCATGATTTACGTCACCCACGACCAGGTGGAGGCCATGACCATGGCCGACCGGATCGTGGTTCTGAACGCTGGTCGTATCGAGCAAGTGGGCAGTCCGCTGGAGCTCTACGCCCGCCCGCGCAATCGCTTCGTGGCGGGCTTTATCGGCTCGCCGCGCATGAATTTCATCGAGGGCGAGGTCGCGAAGGAGCACGGTGCAGCCACTGTCGGCATTCGCCCGGAACACCTTGCGCTCTCCACAGAAAGCGGTCTCTGGAAGGGCCGGGTGAGTATTTCCGAGCACTTGGGCTCCGATACGTTGCTGCACGTCCAGACAGACGATCTCGGCGTCCTGACCGCCCGGGCCGATGGGGAAAGGCCGGTCCATCATGGCGACACGGTCTGGCTGACGCCTCAGGAGGAGAAGCTGCATCGCTTCGATGCGGAAGGGCTGGCGCTTGCCTGATCAATCCTGGCGCTGAATCTGAACGAACTGACCGGCCGCGACCAGCCGGGCGAAGGAGACCCATGACGACACGGCTTTCCGCCGCCTTCCTTCCCGAAATCGCCGAGACCGCGCGGATTCCGGCCTACGACCGGACTGCGCTTAGGGCAGGTATTCTACATTTCGGCGTCGGCAATTTTCACCGGGCGCACCAAGCGGTCTATCTCGACAATCTGTTCGCCACCGGGCGTGACCATGATTGGGCGATCGTCGGGGCCGGCGTGATGCCCGGCGATGCGAGCATGCGGTTTGCGCTTCAAGGCCAGGATTGGCTGACCACCGTGGTCGAGCAATCGGCGGAGAAAAGCATCGCGCAGGTCACCGGCGCGATGATCGACATGTTGCCCGTCGGCGAAATCGAGACGCTGATCGAACGGCTCGCCGATCCCGCCATTCGTATCGTCTCGCTGACCGTGACCGAGGGCGGCTATTTCGTCGATTCCACCGGCACGTTTGATCCCACTCATCCCGCGATCGTGGCCGATGGGGCGGAGCCGGACGCGCCGAAGACCGTGTTCGGCCTGATCGCCGCCGGCCTCAAGCGCCGGCGAGCGGAGGGCATCACCCCATTTACCGTGATGTCGTGCGATAATATTCCCCACAACGGCGTGGTGGCGAAGAATGCGGTGACCGGTGTTGCCCGTCTTGCCGACCGTGAGTTGGCCGACTGGATTGGGGAAGCGGTCGCCTTTCCGAACGGCATGGTCGACCGGATTACTCCTGCGACCGGCGACCGCGAGCGCGAAATGCTCGCCCGCGATTTCGGCATAAAGGACGCCTGGCCGGTCTTTTGCGAAGATTTTTGCCAGTGGGTGTTGGAAGACCATTTCCCGGCGGGCCGGCCGGCGCTGGAAGCCGTCGGCGTCCAGTTTGTGCCGGACGTATCGCCGTTCGAAGTCATGAAGCTTAGGATTCTGAACGGCGGCCACGCGGCGATCGCCTATCCGGCCGGGCTGCTCGACATCCATTTCGTGCACGAGGCGATGGAGCACGATCTGGTGCGCCGGTTCCTGGACAAGCTTGAGCGCGACGAGATCATGCCTGTCGTGCCGCCGGTGCCCGAGACGGACCTGAACTGGTATTTCGGAGAAATCGTTCGACGCTTCTCCAATCCGAAGATTGGCGACACGGTGCGTCGATTGTGCCTGGACGGGTCCAACCGACAGCCGAAGTTCATCGTGCCGACCATCGCGGACCGGCTGAAGGCGGGAGCCGACGTGACCGGGCTTGCCCTGGAATCGGCACTTTGGTGCCGCTACTGCACCGGTACGACGGAAAGCGGCGCCGTCATCGAGCCGAACGATCCGAACTGGGACGCTCTGGTGCCGATCGCGAAGGCGGCTCAGACCGATCCGGACGCTTGGCTGGCGATGGTGTCGGTTTACGGGGAGGTGGGGCAGGCCGAACCGTTCCGCCTCCGGTTCGCCGATGCGGTGCGGGCGCTCGCTGAGGAAGGCACCGAAGCCGTCCTGAAGCGCTACCTGGCAGGGGCGTTCTGATCCGGGAAGGGTGGAAATCCGAGGGTCCATCGAGCTGCCGTGAATGGCTTTCAACGGGGTTCCCTTCTCCGCTAAAAAGGGTCGGTCCGAACGTTGGGCGTCGGGCAGACGCGAAGGGATGCCGTGAGCGAAACCCGTGCCTTCATCACCGGCCTGTCGGGAACGACGTTGACCGCCGACGAGGTCTCCTTCCTGCAAACCGCCGCCCCTTGGGGTTTGATCCTGTTCCAGCGCAATTGCGTCGATCCTGCTCAGGTGCGCGCGCTGGTGGCCGAGGCGCGGTCCGTGCTGGGGTGGCAGGCGCCGGTCCTGATCGACCAGGAGGGCGGGCGGGTTCAGCGCCTGAAGCCGCCTTATTGGTCAACTTACCCGGCGGCCCGAACTTTCGGTGACCTCTTCCGGACCGATCAGGCCACCGGGCTGGAGGCATGCCGGCTGGCGACCCGGTTGATCGCCGCCGATCTTGCGGCCCTCGGCATCGATGTCGATTGCCTTCCTCTGCTCGATGTCCCGATCGCCGGCGCCCACGACATCATCGGCGATCGTGCCTATGCGATGGACCCGGGGACGATTGTCGCCTTCGGTCGGGTGGCCAGCGACGCGCTGATGGCCGGTGGTGTGCTGCCGGTGATGAAGCACATTCCCGGACATGGCCGGGCCCGGTCCGACAGCCATGAGGCTCTGCCTGTGGTGGAGGCCGCCCGCACGGAGCTGGAGGCGAGCGACTTCGTGCCGTTCGCCACACTTGCCGATTGCCCGCTCGCGATGACGGCGCACGTGGTCTACACCGCGCTCGACCCGTTGCGGCCGGCGACCACCTCCAAAACCGTGATCGGGGAGGTGATCCGCGGCCAGATCGGATATGATGGTTGCCTGATGAGCGACGATCTTTCCATGCAGGCGCTGAGCGGCGGGCTTGGCGAACGGGCGGCGATTTCGATCGCGGCCGGATGCGATCTTGCGCTTCACTGCAACGGCCGGCTCGACGAGATGGATCAGGTCGCGGCCAACGTCCCGCAGCTTGCCGGCCGTGCGGCGGAACGCGCCGAGCGGGCTCTTTCGATGCGCCGGGCGCCGGAGCCGTTCGACGTGAGGGCTGCGCGCCGGCGCCTGGCCGACTTGCTCGCGCCTTTGAGTGCTGCCGGTGGAGCGGCGCAATGAGCGAGGCGGAGGGCGATTCGTTCGAGGCGCCCGTCCGTGCCGAGCGCACCGACGCTGACGCCGACGCGCTGCATGTCGACATTCGCGGCTTCGAAGGACCGCTCGACCTGTTGCTTGCGCTCGCCCGCTCCCAAAAAGTGGATCTGACGCGGATTTCCGTCAGCGATCTGGCCGAACAATATCTCGCCTTCATCGAGGAGGCGCGCCGTATCCGGCTGGAGCTAGCCGCCGACTATCTGGTCATGGCCGCGTGGCTTGCCTACCTGAAGTCGCGCCTGCTGGTGCCGAAGCCGGAGAACGACGACGAGCCGACCGGTGAGGAATTGGCGGCGGAACTTGCTTTTCGGCTGAAGCGGCTGGAAGCCATGCGCAAGGCGGCGGAGGATCTGACCGCGCGCCCGCAGCTTGGCCGTGCCGTGATGGCGCGCGGCGCGCCGGAGCCGATCGGCGTGAAGCGCCAGACCCGCTGGCAGGCCACCATCTACGACCTATTGTCGGCATATGCCTCCCAGCGTCAGCGCGAGATGGTCACCGTGGTGCGCATGCGCCGGCGGGTGGTGTGGTCGTTGACCGATGCACGTCAGGCGCTGGAGCGGATGGTCGGGCGGATCGTCGACTGGACGCCGATCGATCAGCTTCTGCTGCGCTATCTCTCCGATCCGTCGGAGCGCACGACGGTGCTTGCCAGCACCTTCTCCGCCAGCCTGGAGCTGGTGCGCGAAGGCAGGCTTGAGCTGCGCCAGACAGGGGCGTTCGCGCCGATCTATGTGAGGACGAAGAGCGGGGACGACGGCCAGGAATGAGTGAAGACGAACCCAGGCTGTTCGGCGGCAACGTCACCAACCTGTCCTCAAAGGAGTGGCGCGATCATCTCAGGATGGTGGAGGCGATCCTATTCGCGTCCTCAGAGCCACTCTCGGAGGCTACGCTGGCCGAGCGCTTGCCACGTGCCGCCGACGTGTCCGGCCTGTTGCGCGATCTTCGGCAAGCCTATGCCGGGCGCGGCGTCAATCTGGTGGAAGTCGCCGGGGGCTGGGCGTTTCGCACCGCAGAGGATCTCGCCTTCCTCCTGACGCGTGAGGCGGTTGAGCCGCGCAAGCTGTCACGTGCGGCATTGGAAACGCTGGCGATCATTGCCTATCACCAGCCCGTCACCCGCGCCGAGATCGAAGAGATCCGTGGCGTGTCCACCTCCAAGGGCACCATCGACGTGTTGTTGGAAACCGGCTGGATTCGGCTGCGTGGCCGCCGCCGCACGCCCGGCCGGCCGGTGACCTACGGCACCACGCCGACCTTCCTGGACCAGTTCAATCTGCAGGCGATCGACGACCTTCCGGGCCTCGACGAGCTGAAAGGGGCAGGGCTACTGGAAGGGACGCCGCCGCCGGGCTTCCGGGTTCCGGTGCCGAGTGACGGCGACGAGCTATCCGACGATGAAGATCCTCTCGGCGAGGACGACGACGAATAGCGGCCTGCCGCTTGCCGATTGCCTGTCAAGCGCACCGGGCAAGGTCCGCGCCAGACTGATCGCTCACCATGTTGGGAAGGAGCGACCTCCGTCTTTGCGCGTTATCGTCTGCGGTAGGAGGCCGGCGATCAGCCCTATGCGTGGCAGATCTTCAAACAATCGGCGGTGGCGATGCCTTCGGCAAGGACTTGGATGGCAAATGTCGCAATCACAGTGATAAAAAGGCCCGTCCTTTCGTCGCTGTGGTCCCGTTTGATGCACATTCGCCCCGTCTACCTTGTGATTGCCGCGCTCGCTGTCGCGTTGCAAATCTTTCTAATCTCGATCGATACGTTTGATCGGATCTACGATTTCACCCGAGCGCACGAAGACTATCAACTGGATGAAGCGTTCACCGTCTTCTTCGCGTTGTCCTTGGCATTGTTGGCGATTCTCATCGTTCGCAACTTCGACTTGAGGCGCGAAATCGTGCTCCGGCGTCGTGCGGAGGCCCAAGCGGCGCTGCTTGCGCGCAGCGATGCGCTGACCGGGCTTCCGAACCGGCGCATGCTGCAGGAGGAGTTTCAGCACCGTCTGCACGGCCTGCGTTCGAGCGATCAGCATCTCGGCGTGTTCCTGCTCGATCTCGACCGCTTCAAGGTGATCAACGATACCTTTGGCCACGCCGCCGGAGACAAGCTGTTGCAGGCCGTGTCGGACCGGATTGCCAACGTGCTGCGCGATGGCGACTTCATCGCCCGGCTCGGCGGCGACGAATTCGCCCTTCTGGTCAACGCGCAAGCGGGCGAGGAAACGCTGTTTCGGATTGCCCAGCGCATTCTCACCGCGGTCGCCGTTCCGTTCGAGGCCGACGGCATTTCGGCGGACGTGTCGGTCTCGATCGGGATCGCGGTCTACCCGGCCGACGGCGAGGACGCCGAAACGCTGATGATGTGCGCCGACAAGGCCATGTATCAGTCGAAATCCGCCGGCCGGAACACCTATGCGCTCTACGACACCGAGCTCGATCGGATGCTGAAGGCGCGCATGGACATGGAGACCGAGCTCAAGGCAGCGGTCCGCGAAGATGCGATCGTTCCCTACTATCAGCCGCTGATGGACCTCAAGACCATGCAGCCGACTGGCATTGAGGCGCTGGCGCGCTGGCTGCATCCGGAAAAAGGGGTGGTGGAAGCCAGCCAGTTCATTGCCATTGCCGAAGACACCGGATTGATCAACGAGATCTTCCGCAAGCTGCTGCGTCAGGTCTGCAAGGACGCCCGCACCTGGAGCATGTCGCTTCCGGTTGCCGTCAACATTTCGGCGACCCAGTTCCGCGATTTGCGGCTTGCCGACAAGATCATGGCCGTGCTGGAAGAGGAGGATTTCGACCCCGCGCGCCTGGAAATCGAGATCACCGAGACGGCGCTTCTGCTGGACATTGAGGCGACCCGCCGCACGCTTGCCACGCTCAAAGGACACGGTGTCCGGATCGCGCTGGATGATTTCGGAACCGGCTACGCCTCGTTGCGCCAGCTCCGCGAGCTCCCGTTCGACAAGGTGAAGATCGATGGCACCTTCGTGCATCGAGTGGGAAGCGACGAGGAGAGCCGCAAGATCGTCGCCTCGGTGATCGGGCTTGGCCAGGCGCTCGGCCTTGCGACCATCGCGGAGGGGCTGGAATCGCCGGAAGAGTTGGATTGGGTCCGCGACCACGGCTGCGAGGTCGGACAGGGCTTTCTCTTCTCCAAACCCGTCGAGGCCAGCCGTCTGTTTGAGGTGCTTTCCCGGATGAATCCGGGCAGGGAAGGCTGACCGGCGTCCCGACCGAGGCCTCCTGGGCGCCTGGCCGCAAAACCCGGATCGGGCGAGAAGAGTGGATCGGGCCGCTCCGAATTCATAAAGTGCGCGCGATTCGACGAGGTGGGAGAGACGGCCGGGACAGTTGGCTTCCCCCTTCGCCTGGATCCGCCTTGCCACCCGCTTAACTCAGGAGCCGCCGGTGATCGACGCACCCTCGCACCTTCAGGAGCGCGCCAGCGGCGCCGGGTCGCCCGCCCCTGGTACGCCGGCTCGGCTGAGGTTTGAAGAGGTCAGTCACCGCTATCGCACGGCGACAGTGCTGGACCATGTCTCTTTCTCGGTGGATCCTGGCCAAATCCTGTGTCTCTTAGGGCCCTCCGGTTGTGGTAAGACCACGCTCTTGCGCCTTGCGGCGGGGGTGGAGCCGCAGAGCGAGGGGCGGATCTATCTCGATGGCGAGGAGGTTGCCGGGCCGGCCGGATTCGTGCCGGCCGAAGCGCGCGGGCTTGGGCTCGTGTTCCAGGACTACGCTCTGTTTCCGCATCTGACGGTGCTGGAGAACGTCCTATTCGGCATGAACCGGCGCGACCGGTCGTCCTCTGTTCGGCTTGCACGTGAGGCGCTCGATCGGATGGGGCTGGTTCGCTACATGAACGCCTATCCGAACGCGCTTTCCGGCGGTGAACAGCAGCGTGTCGCGCTGGTGCGGGCGCTGATGCCGCGCCCGCGCGTGCTCTTGATGGACGAGCCCTTCTCCGGCCTCGACCGCACCTTGCGCCAGAGCGTGCGTCGGGATGCCCTGGCGCTCCTGCGCGAGACCGGCTCGACCGCGGTGATCGTGACGCACGATCCGGAAGAGGCAATGCAGATCGGTGACCGGATCGTGCTGCTTCGGGCTGGGCACGTGATTCAGGTCGGGCCGCCGGAACAGCTCTATCGTCGTCCCGTTGATCTGCAGACGGCGCGCTTTTTCTCCGAGCTCAACGAGATCCCGGCCCTGGTGCAGGGCGGCGTCGCCAACACGCCGCTGGGGGAGGTGCCCGCCGGCACCTATGCCAATGGCGAACCGGTCGTGGTCGCCGTTCGCCCGCACGGCATTCGTGTCCATCGAGGCGCCGCCGAGGGCGTTCGCTCAACCGTCCTCGATCGCCGATTCCTGGGTGAAATCGAGCGCTTCGAGCTGTCGGTCGCGGGCATTGAGCGGCCGATCGTGGCCCGCATCCCGGTCGGTTTCGGGCCAGCCCTTTCCGGTGAGGCGGATACGGTTGGCGTCTCGCTCGACCCTGAAGCCGTCCTGGTGTTTTCAGCCAACGCCGGCTAGCGCCTTTTCCGCTCGGACGGCAAATCCGAGCGATAAGAAATGGCAGCAGCTCCAACAGGTTGAGCAAATCCTTCCCGTTCAAATTGAACCAATTTGACCAGTACATGCTCAATGGCGCTTTTTTGCCCGGATTGCGCTCTAAGATTGAAAGTTGAGTTCATCCCTTCAAATTGCTCCCAATGAGGCGCATCTGAACCGGAATGCGCAAAAGATGAGCATCCGACAGCGGTTTCGATATTGATCTAAGCTGTTGGAAAGACATGTTTTTATGGGTTCGGGCCGGATTGCGTCGAAATCCTTGTGACCGGACCGGGAGCAAA
The DNA here is from genome assembly GCF_040750475.1 of Amorphus sp. 3PC139-8. Lineage (NCBI taxonomy): Bacteria > Pseudomonadati > Pseudomonadota > Alphaproteobacteria > Hyphomicrobiales > Amorphaceae > Amorphus > Amorphus sp. 3PC139-8. The sequence goes on from NZ_JABJVY010000013.1 coordinate 92,668, forward strand.
ACCGCGTGCGATCTGGCCTTGCTTGGATGCGGCTATCCGGCTGCGTCATTGCGGGCGCGGCTGCTTTTTGAAATAGTGCCGGTCTCCGAATGCCGCTGTCCGGCTCGGCCGCAGTTAACAGGAACGTCTGATTATGGGTATCAGTGTCTGGCAAATCCTCATCATTGCCGTGGTGGTTATCCTTCTGTTCGGCCGGGGTAAGATCTCCGATCTGATGGGTGACGTGGCCAAAGGCGTGAAGAGCTTCAAGAAGGGGCTCGCCGATGACGACGACGATGAGCAGACCAACCAGTCGTCCGCGTCGGGCAAGACCATCGAGCATTCGCCGTCGGAGACCATGAGCAGCCAGAAGACGGAGGACCGGTCGAAGGCCGGTTGATCGGCGCGCCAGGACGCGACGGTTTTGGGATGAAGCCACGCAATGTCGTGTAATGTGACGGGCCGGGATCAAATCGGACGGATGCCGGGCAGGTCCCGCGTGTCGGTCGCCTCCCGACCTCTTTTGGCCGATCGGCGTCCGGCCCGATCCGAGGCGTAATCAGATGTTCGATATCGGCTGGACCGAACTCTTGGTGGTCGCCGTGGTCGCCATTCTCGTGGTCGGCCCGAAAGAGCTTCCCTCGATGCTGATGACTTTCGGCCGAACCGTCGGCCGGATGAGGCGCATGGCCAATGAGTTCCAGTCCCATTTCAACGATGCGCTGAAAGAGGCGGAACGCCAGGCCAACCTGGACGAGGTTCGCAAGGACATCGAGGGGGTGACGGATCCGTTCAAGTCTGTCCGCCACACGCTCGATCCGAAAGCCGGCGCCAAGATGCCGGACGAGAAGCGGTCCAGCGCGGACACGTCCTCCGATTCGGCTGAAGCGCCTGCCGCCGAAACCAAGCCCGCCGACACGCCCGCCAGCGAACCGACCGAGACGCCAACGGAAGAGAAGGCTCCGCCGCCGCAACAGGTCGCGAGCGACGCCGAATCGGCGCTTCCGGTGAGCGAGCCCCAACGCGATGCCGCCGTCGGCGGCGGACAGCGCACATGACCCAAGACGATATTGATGCCTCCAAGGCCCCGCTGATCGATCACATCATCGAGTTGCGCGGCCGCTTGATGAAGGCGCTGATCGCGATCGCGATCGCCTTCGTCGTCTGCTTCTATTTCGCCTCCGACATCTTCAACATTCTGGTGGTGCCGTACGAGCAGGCGGCCGGCGAATCCAAGTCGATCGAGCTGATCTACACCGCACCGCAGGAATATTTCTTCACCCAGCTGAAGTTGGCGCTGTTCGGCGCGCTGTTCCTGGCGTTTCCGATCATCGCTTCGCAGATCTATATGTTCGTTGCGCCAGGGCTTTACCGCAACGAGCGCAAGGCCTTCGTGCCGTTTTTGATCGCGACGCCAATCCTGTTCTTCATTGGGGCGTGCCTGGTCTATTTCGTGGTGATGCCGCTGGCGATGAACTTCTTCCTGTCGATGGAGCAGGACGGAGGCGCCGGCAAAGCGAGCATTCAGCTCCTCCCGCGGGTGAGCGAATATCTCGGCCTGATCATGATCCTGATCTTTGCGTTCGGGCTCGTGTTCCAGTTGCCGGTGGTGCTGACGCTGCTTGCTCGCGCGGGCATGGTGACGGCGCCGGAGCTGAAGAAACGCCGCAAATATGCGGTGGTGATCGCCTTCATCCTGGCGGCCGTTCTGACGCCGCCGGATCCGATCAGCCAGATCAGCCTTGCAGTGCCCGCGCTGCTCCTCTACGAGATTTCCATCATCGCGGTCCGGTACGTGGAGCGGTCCAGAGCGGCGGCGGCAGCGGAGACGGACGACGCGAGCTGACGGCGGCTTTCTGCCGCCACTGCCGACTTGTCCGGAGTTCCCCGATGTTGGATATCCGCTGGATCCGTGAAAACCCGGAGGCGTTCGATCGCGCGCTGGGAAGCCGTGGTCTGTCGCCTCTGGCTGAAAAACTTGCGGCCCTCGACGAGGCGCGCCGTGGCGCCATTCAGCGCCTCCAGGACGCCCAGACCCGGCGCAACACCGCCTCCAAGCAAATCGGAAAGGCCAAGGGCGCTGGGGACGAGGACGAAGCCCAGCGGCTGATGGCCGAAGTCGCCAGTCTGAAGGCTCTGATCCAGGAGGGCGAGGAGGCCGAGCGCGCGGCGGAGGCCGAACTCCAGTCGATCCTCACATCCACCCCGAATATTCCGCTCGACGATGTGCCGGTGGGCCCCGACGAGAGCGCCAATGTCGAGGTTCGCCGGTCCGGCGAACCGCTCAAGGCGGATTTTCCGGCCAAGGAGCATTACGAGCTCGGCGAGGCGCTTGGCCTGATGGACTTCGAAACGGCGGCCCGAATTTCCGGGTCGCGATTCGTCGTCCTGCGCGGCCAGCTAGCGCGGCTGGAGCGTGCGCTCGGTCAGTTCATGCTCGATATCCACACCAGCGAACACGGTTACACCGAGGTGCAGCCGCCGTTGCTGGTGCGTGACCCGGCCGTGTTCGGCACCGCCCAGCTTCCGAAATTCGCCGAAGACCTGTTTGCCACCACCGATGACCGCTGGCTGATTCCGACGGCCGAGGTGCCGCTGACGAATCTCGTTCGCGAACGGCTTCTGGAAGAAGGCGAACTGCCGATCCGGGTGACGGCGCTCACTCCGTGCTTCCGCTCCGAAGCGGGCTCCGCCGGGCGCGACACGCGCGGCATGCTGCGCCAGCACCAGTTCAACAAGGTCGAGATGGTGTCGATCACGACACCGGACGCCTCGCTCCACGAGCTGGAGCGGATGACGACCTGCGCGGAGACCATCCTGCGCCGGCTGGGCTTGGCCTATCGCGTCGTGGTGCTGTCGACCGGCGACATGGGCTTTGCCGCCCGCAAGACCCACGACATCGAGGTCTGGCTGCCCGGGCAGGACACCTATCGCGAGATTTCGAGCTGCTCCGTTTGCGGTGACTTCCAGGCACGGCGCATGGATGCGCGGTTCCGGCCGGCGGAAGGTGGCAGCACCCGCTACGTCCACACTCTCAACGGGTCCGGCGTCGCCGTTGGGCGGGCGTTGATCGCGGTGATGGAAACCTACCAGCAGGCGGACGGATCGATCGCCGTTCCCGACGCGCTGAAGCCCTACATGGGCGGTATTGAGACGATCGGCCAAGCCTGAGGAGTGCCATGCGGATTCTGGTGACGAACGACGACGGCATTCACTCGCCCGGCCTGTGGGCGCTGGAGGAAATCGCCAAGGCCATTTCCGATGACGTGTGGGTGGTGGCGCCGGAGACCGACCAGTCGGGCTCGTCCCACTCGTTGACCGTGAACGATCCCCTGCGGCTTCGCAGCGTTTCGGAGCGGCACTTTGCCGTGCGCGGCACGCCGACCGACTGCGTGATCATGGGGTTGAGGCAGATCCTGGACGCGCCGCCGGATCTGGTGCTGTCCGGCATCAATCGCGGCCACAACCTGGCGGACGATCTCACCTATTCCGGCACCGTCGCGGGCGCGATGGAAGGCACCATCCTGGGCGTGCGCTCGATCGCGGTTTCCCAGGCCTTCTCCCATGCCCGTGGCGTTGAGCCGCCCTATGAGACCGCCGTGGCCCATGGGCCGGAGCTGATCCGCGATCTGCTCGCAATCGACCTGCCTAAGGATGTGCTGATCAACATCAACTTCCCGGCGGTCGCGGCCGAGGAGGTTGCCGGCGTCAAGGTGACGGTGCAGGGGCGGCGCGATCAGGCGATGCTGAAAATCGACGAGCGCTTCGACGGGCGCGGCAATCCCTACTATTGGATTGCCTTCCAGCGCCAGCCGTTCGAGCCCGTTACGGGGACCGATCTTCAGGCGGTGCGGGACGGGTTCGTCTCCGTTACCCCCTTGCGTCTCGACCTGACCGCTCACAGAGTGCTTGAGGATATGGAGCGGGCGCTTGGTTCGGCCGAATAGCCGGGCGGCCATCGCAATCAATCGAGAGCGCCATGGAGGATCGTGACGACGATCGGGACGGGGAGCCGACCGAAGAGGATCGGATCGCGCTTGCCGAGCTGATCCTGAAACTCAGGACCAACGGGATCCGCGACCGCCGCGTGCTCTCGGCGATCGAGGGCATCCCGCGTCGCCTGTTTCTTGGCTCCCGCCATCAGGCGCTCGCCTATGCCGATCAGGCAATGCCGATCGAGTGCGGCCAGACCATTTCGCAGCCGACCATCGTCGCAATGATGACGGAGGCGCTTGATGTTTCGCCGGAGCATCGGGTGCTGGAGGTGGGCACCGGCTCGGGCTATCAGGCCGCCGTGCTCGCCCGGCTCGCCAAAGAGGTCTACACGGTCGAGCGCTACCGCTCGCTGATGGAGGGTGCCAAGGACCGGTTTCGCGTCCTCAAGCTCGATAACGTTCACACCCGGATTGGCGACGGGTTCGAAGGGTGGCCGGAGGCGGCTCCCTTTCATCGCATCATCGTTACGGCGGCGGCGGAAAAGATCCCGGAAACCTTGGTCGAGCAGCTCGTTAGCGACCATGGTGTGATCGTCATCCCGATCGGCCAGCAAGGCAACGTCCAGGATCTGATCAAGGCGGTGAAGGTCGGGACCCGGCTGGAACAGCAGACGATTTGCGCTGTGCGGTTCGTGCCGATGGTCCACGGCATCGCCGAACGGTTGTGAGGCGACGGCCTCCTTTTCCGCATCAACAAGGGCTGCGTCGCCTCTCGTTTTGCGCAACGGGGCGCGCACGGTCGTGCGCAAAACGGTGCGCGCGCGTTGTCCCCGCCTTCGCGAAAGTGCGCAATAGCGCCAAGTCTTTGGTCTGATGCGCCCGCCGGACGGCGAACCGGTTTCCGCTCTGCCTGGATATGCCCTCGCGCGCGCAAAGGCTGCGCGGCGCGCAATGCGCAGAGATCCGCTCTGGCCAGCAGGCACGAAAATAGAAGTGGCAAAAAATTGGCCGGATCGGTCCCTTTTTATGGAACAAGGGTCCGAAAAGATCGTTGTGGCGGGGAGGTCGCGAAATAGAAATCCTCTATAGATCGCCAATAGGCGAGGAGAGGGGTCGAAAGCGATCGTCGGAACCAATAAAACACCTATTGGTTCGAGTCATAAACGTAGAATTCAGACCATCAATGATGGAGGAGACCGAAATGTTGCGCATGACGACGTCCGTCGCCACGGGTGCGATCTTGGCTGCGCTGACGCTTCCGGCGGCAGCTCAGGACGGCGGCAACATGAAGGCGACCGCCAACGCGAGTGGCAACAACGATTGCCAGGTCGTCAACCAGCAGATCGAACAGCAGATGGCCGCCAATCCGGAGATGCGGTCTGAGTATAGCGGCCAGGTGATGCGAGACCTTCGCCAGCTTCGCGACGCCGCGCAGACGCTCCAGTCCTATGGCAAGACCGAAGCCTGCCAGTCGCTCGCGGAGGCCATGCACGAGATCACCCAGAACCCCGAACAGCCGCAGACCGGACAGCAGCAGGCCTCCGCTGACAACCGTCAGGCGACCGGCAACCAGCAGTCCATGAGCGGCAGCACGACGTCCGGCAACACGGTCGACCAGTCGGCCGCCTCGGCGCCGCAGCCTGAGAACCAGCAGGCCGGAACGTCCGGCAGGGATGGTCAGCAGGGCTTTGCCAACGCTCAGGCCGTCTCCGACATGCAAGGCCGTCTCAGGGCCGAAACGATCCTCGGCTCCGACGTTCGCGGACGTGACGAAAACTCTATCGGCGAAGTGGACGAGCTTGTGCTCGGCAACGATGGCCGTCCGACCTATGCGGTCGTGACCTATGGTGGGTTCCTGGGTCTCGGCGAAGAGGCTTCGGCGGTTCCGTTCAAGATGTTGCGCGTGTCTCAGAACAACGACGTCTACTATCTGCCGATGACCGAAAGCGAGCTGGAGAATGCGCCGCGCTTCGAACAGGGCAGCTTCGACTGGACCGAGGATGAGCAGTGGCGCTCCAAGAACGACCAGTATTTCAGCTCGGTCAAGAACAACACGAGCGGTGAAGCGGGCTGATCAGCCTCGCTGACCCTGTTCTGACGACCAAGTTTTTCTAAACAGAAGCGGCCCGTCGGGATTTCCCGGCGGGCTTTTTCTATCCAAAGGCCGCGTGAGGACTACTCGTCGTCGCCGACCGCGCCGAGGCGCCAGTACGCCGCTGCCATGCGCCGGCTCTTTTGGAAACCGATGTCCTTATCAAGGAAGCTGCGGATCGCGCGGGTGGTGGTTTGTTCCGCTGCGGCGAAGACGTAGGTGTTCTCCGGCAGGGCGGTCCAATCGAGCGCCCGAACGGCGGTGTCGAGATAGTCGGTGGTGCCTGCCGGCGCCCCGTCTCGATGCAGCCAGGCAAGATCGAGAGTGGCGGGCGAAACCAGCGCCTGCTCTTCCGCTGCGTCGGCGATTTCCAGACGGACGATAGCGTGGGCGGTCTCCGGCAGGCCTTCCAGCATGCGGGCGATGGCGGGCAGCGCGGTTTCGTCGCCGGCGAAGACGTAAGCGTCGGCCTTCGGCGCGGCGCCGGTCCCTCCGGGACCCAGCAGGCCGACCCGATCGCCGGGCACAGCATCCAGAGCCCATTCGCTACCGGGCGAGCCGTCGTGCAGGACCACGTCGATGGCGATTTCGTCGCGCTCATGGTCGATGCTGCGGATGGTGTAGACCCGCGGGCGCAGCGTGTCCGGGCCCGTCGGCCAGACCGTGCGACCATCGGCGCCGGCCGTCGGCCAGACCGGCTCGCGCCCCTCCGGTGCGATCAGAACGCGGACATGATAGCCGCGAACGTCGAACGCTGCCGTGTTGCCCTTGAGGATAACCCGGCGCATGCGCGGCGTGAGCTGCTGCGCGCCGGCGACCACGAGTTCGTGGAGATAGGGCAGGTCACGCCGGGCGGCGTCGTCGCCGGTCCAGGTGAAGGCGGGGGTGTCGTCCCCGGCGAACTGGTGGAGATGCTCGGCGAACACCGCCTTCAGGACCGAAAGGTCCGTGGCGTTGGTGCCGGCGACCTTGACGGAAAGTGCGTCGGTTTTCGTCACGATGTCGACCCGGCCATACGGGCTGTCGACCTCGGCCCCGTCGGAGCGGACCCGCACGGCGGTATGAGCGGCGATGTGATCGCACATCTTGGCGAGAATCCCGGCGGGATCGCTGAGACGGACGACGGTTTGGGCAACGAAGGATGTTGGTTCGCTCATGGTCACGTACTCACGGACAAGGGGATAGAGGGCGAAAACAAGCCATCGGCCAGGTCATTGCCGCCGCCGCAGAAGAAGCAGCAGGACCGGCGCGCCGACGAGGGCGGAGACGAGACCGGCGGGAAGCTCGTAGGGGAAGCCGGCGTTGCGGCCGACGAAGTCGGCGACCACCATGATGGTGGCCCCGCAGAGCGCGGCGCCGATGATTTGCGGCAAGGCGCGGCGCAGTCCGAGCTCGCGAGCGACATGGGGCGCCATCAGGCCGACGAAGGAGAGCGGCCCGACAACCAGCGTGCCGGCTGCCGTCAGGCCGACCGCGAGGGCGAGAAGCGCCAGCCGGACCGGAGAGACGGCGACGCCGACGGCGCGCGCCGTTGCCGTGCCGAGCGGGAGGATGTCCAGCCAGCGGGCGACGAAGCAGGCGACACCTGTCAACCCGGCGGCGAGCGCGAGCGAGACGAGCGCGGGCCTCAGCTCCATGCCGTAGGTGGTGCCGGAGATCCAGGACAGAAGCTGCAGCGCGCGGGGGTCTCCCGAGGCCGACACCAGCCCGATCAGGGCATCGAGCAGGGCGGTCAGCGCAATGCCGGCGAGCACGACCCGTTCCGGGGCGAAGCCGGAGCGCCGGCCCATGGCCAGAACCGCGACCAGGACGAGAGCGGCGCCTGCCGCGGCGGCGGAGAGTTCGGTTGTCAGGGTCGGCGCGGCGGTGAGGAAGAGGGCGGCGGCCAGGCCCATGGTGGCTCCCGCGCTGACGCCGATGACCTCCGGGCTCACCATCTCGTTCGCCGTGAGCCGCTGCAGGATGACGCCCGCAACGGCCAGCATCCCACCGGCGGCAATCGCCGCCAACACGCGCGGAATGCGCCAGGGCAGCACGGTGGAGAGGGCGTCGCCGGTGGCCAGCACCCAGCCGCCGTCGGTGCCGCGCCCGATCAGGATCGCAAGGCCGGCGATGGCGACGAGAGCGAGCGTGGCCAGGATCAAAACCAGCGGCCCCTTGGCCCTGCGGACCCGGGCCACCGCAGTGGGAAGCGGCTCCCGGCGGTCGCCGATCTTCAGTCGGGGCAACAGCAGCAGCAGGAGCGGCGAGCCGAACACGGCGGTGACCGCGCCGGTCGGCAGGAACGCGGCGAGCGGACCTGCGGCCATGTTCACCACCGCATCGGTAAGCCACAAAAGACCGGCGCCGATCGCCGGTGCCCACAGGATCTGAGAGGACAGGCGCCGGGCACCTGCGATCCGGGCGATCGTGGGAGCAACCAGGCCGACGAAGCCGATCACGCCCACCGCGCTGGTGATGACGGCGGCAAGGGCGAGCGCGATCGCTGCGCCGCCCCAGCGAACGAGCGCGATCTTGAGGCCGAGGGCTTGGGCCTGCTCGTCGGAGAGCGTCAGCAGGCCAAGCGGCCGGATCAGCAAGGCGGCGGCGAGCGCCAGCACGGCAAGGCGCGGCAGCAGAGCGAGCGGGATGCTCCAGTCCTGCTGGTGCAACGAGCCGGCCCCCCAGATGAACAGGCTCATCAGGTAGTGGTCGTGCAGCAGGATCAGGAGCGACGACAGGGCCTTGCCGTAGAGGCTGACGATCAGGCCGGCAAGCACGAGCGCCACGGGCGCGAAGTTGCGGCGTGTGCCGATGGCGAACACCGCGAGCCCCGCGACGAGGCTGCCCAGAAGCGCCACGGCGTCACGCCCGAACATCAGCAGGCCGGGGGCGTAAAGCGTCGCGAGCGCCAGCGCCAGTTCCGCGCCCGCCGAAAGGCCGAGCGTCGTCGGAGACGCGAGCGGATTTCTCAGGACCTGCTGCAGCAACACGCCGGAGAGGCCGAGCCCGGCGCCGGCCAGGAGCGCGGTCGCGAGTCGCGGCAGATCGGAATAAAGCAGCACGAGCCGGTCGATGTCGAAGCCGTCGGTCGCGGTACCGAGATGGGCCAGCTCCGGCCCGAGATGGGCGAGGCTGAGCGCGGCGGCCGGCAGGAACAACAGAAGCGCGATGACCGGCAGCCGGAGGGGGGCGGTGTGCGTCATCCGTGGGCGGCCGTAGTCAGATCGGTGATGAGGCGAGCAAAGCGCAGTGCGGAGGGGACGGCGCCATAGGCGAGCGCGCCGGGAAGTTCCGCATAGCGACCGGCGGCGACCGCAGGCAGGCGATTCCAGAGTGGGCTTTCGGCAAGTGTTGGTTCGACGTCGGGTGGGATCGGCTCGATGGCCACGATGGTCGAGCCGGGTTCGGCCTGGGCCAATTGCTCAAGTCCGATGGTCTGGAAGCCCCAGAAATTGGTCGGGCCCGTCCAGCCATTTTTCAAGCCGATTCGGTCGAGCGCATTCTGGAACAGGGCGTGGGCGCCGTAGACTCGCGCATGGCGGGCATCCATGAAATTGATCAGGACGACCGGGCCTGGGCGGGCCTTGGCGATGCGCGTGCGCCAGTCTGCGAATTCGGCATCGGCCTTGGCGAGATAAGCGTCCGCGTCCGCTCTTCGGTCCAACCGGTCTCCGAGGGTTCGCGTTGCCGCGTAGGCGCGCTCAAGGGGTTCGCCGTCGGGCGCGTAAATCGTGAGCGACAGCACCGGCGCGATGTCCTCAAGCCGCGAGCGCAGGGATGCGACGTAGGGCGTCGCGAGGATCAGGTTCGGCTTCAGCGCGGCCAGGCGCTCCAGGTTGATCAGCCGGTCCATGCCGAGATCGGCGACGTTTGCGGGAAGCGGCGGTTCGACCACCCATTTCGACCAGCCGGCTGCGGCCGCTACGCCGACCGGCGTGACCCCGAGCGCCATCGCCGTGTTGGCGAGGCCGTAGTCGAGCGAAACGAGGCGCGGTCCCTCGGAGGCCCGCACCGGCAACGGAGCGGCGATGGCGCTTGCCGCCGAGGCGGCGCCGGCAAGGACGAAGGCGCGGCGGCTCAGCGCCGGGCGAACCGGGGCCATGGCATCACCCCGCGCACGCGACCGGGATCTGAAGGGTCGGATGCTGCAAGATCTGCATCTCCACGCCATAGATCTCGGAGAGCGAGGCCTGCGTCATGATCTCGACAGGAGTTCCGGAGGCGATCAATCGGCCGGCCTTGAGGGCATGAAGCCGGTCGCAGAACCGGGCGGCCATGTTGACATCGTGCAGCACGACCACGGCCGTCATGCCGCGCTCGCGGCTGAGCCGCTGGACCAGACTCAAGACTTCGATCTGGTGGGCGATGTCGAGCGCGGAGGTCGGCTCGTCCAGGAGCAGGCATTGCGGGTCCTGGGCCAACGTCATGGCGATCCAGGCCCGTTGGCGCTCGCCGCCGGAAAGCGTGTCGACCATGCGCTCGGCAAGCGGCTCCAGGCCGCATTGGGCGATGGCGTCGTCGACGACCTCGTGATCGCGGCTGCCGAACCGGCCGAGCGCGCCGTGCCACGGGTAGCGCCCGAGGCGAACCAGCTCGCGCACGGTCAGGCCGGTCGCGCCCGGCGCCTGCTGCGGCAGGTACGCCACCGAGCGCGCGAACTGGCGCTCTGGCCAGGCTCGGACCGGCTGTCCGGCATAGGTGAGGTTGCCGGCATTCGGCGTAAGCTGGCCGGCCAGAAGCTTGACCAGGGTCGACTTGCCGGACCCGTTGTGGCCGATCAGGCCGGTGACGCAGCCCGGCGCGATCGCGAGCTCGATGGCGTCGAGGATCTTGCGACCATCGACTTCAAAGCCGAGCGCCCTCGCCTCGAAGGGAGGCGGGGGCGTGGCTTCGGACAAGGATGGGGACGCGGCCATGGCGGGCTCTAGAACCGGTAGCGCAGGCTGCCGATGATCGTGCGTCCCTGGCTCCAGTAGCAGTAGCCATCCGCGCAGGCTTCCGGCGTCTCGTCAAACAGGTTGGTGGCGTTGAGCTGGAAGCGGAGCCCTTCGAGCTTCGGATTGCGGTAGCCGAAGTCGTAATGGGCGGCGGCATCGACGAAGGTGCGGGCGTCGTTCTCGATGATGTTGTAGTCGTCGCCGTAGCTCTCGCCGACATAGCGCACGCCGGCGCCCAGACCGAACCCGGCCGCAAAGCCCTGCTGGAAGGTGTAGTCGGCAAAGATCGAGGCTTGGTGGAGGGGAATGCCGTTCAGCCGGTTGCCCTCGGTGTCGCGGGCGCCGTCGTTGATCTCCACGTTGGTGTAGGCATAGGAGGCCGTGACGCTGAGGCCATTGGTGAGCGATGCCTGGCCTTGGATCTCAAAGCCGCGCGCCGTCATGTCCTGCTGGACCTGCTCGTTGATGCCGGTCGAGGCATCGAACACGACGCCGTCTTCCATGTCGATCTGGTAGACCGAGGCGGTGATCAGCGCGTTGTGGCCGGGCACGGCATATTTCACGCCGCCTTCGATCTGGTTCGCCGTGGTCGGCGCGGCCGGCTCGCCGGTGATGAGCGTGCCCACATTCGGCGTGAAGGTGGTGCCGTAGCTGACATAGGGCACGAAGCCCCAAGGCGTGCGGTAGGAGAGGGCGGCGCGATAGGTCCACTCCTCGTCGTTCTGGTCGACCTGACTTGCGGCCGCCGTGTTGGTTTCCGCCGTCAGCCAGTCGTAGCGAGTGCCGAGATTGATGATGAAGTTGTCGATCTCGATCTCGTCGTTGGCGTAGAGGCCGAACTGCTGCTGGGTCTGGCTTTCGTTCCAGGTGGCAATCGGCGGGGCGCCGTCGCGCGGCAGGGTGCCGGTGCCCTGATAGTCGTCGTAGTCGACCCAGTTGTAAGCGGCGCCGACGATCAGGGTGTGGCTGGCGAGCCCGGTGTCGAACTCCGCCTTTCCGAAGTTGTCGGTTACGAACGTCTTCATCTCGTCCTTGACCAGGCCGGCATAGTAGCTGCGCGGCGACAGCGTCACGATGCCCGAATACTGTTCGTCGGTGTCGACGTAGGCGTAGCGGCTGTTGGAGAAGACCGAAAAGGTCTCGTCGAAACGGTGTTCGAACTCGTAACCGATCCGCCACTGGTCCTGGGTGAACTCGTTGTAGGAGTCGTCGTGCAGCAGGATGTTGGTCGCGCCGTCGGCGTCGTTGTAGGGGAAGGCGCCGCCGCCCGTGGTGGCGTTCATGTACTCGCCGAGCACGGTCAAGGTGGTGTCGTCGGTCGGCTTGAAGGTGATCGCGGGGGCGATGTAGACGCGGTCGTCCGGCACGCCGCTGATCTCGGTGTCGGCGTCGCGCAGCACGCCGGTGAGGCGGTAGAGCACGGTCCCGGCCTCGTTGAGCGGACCGGAGAGGTCCATGTTGCCCTGGATGCGGTCGTAGGTGCCGGCCTCGATCATGACTTCGCGGAACGGCTGCTCGGTCGGCTTCTTGGTGACGAGATTGACGATGCCGCCCGGGCTCGAGGCGCCGTAGAGCGTGCCCGACGGTCCTTTCAGCACCTCGATTGCCTCAAGGCCGTAGGTCTCCGTGCGGAACTGGCCGGAGGGGGCCGCGAACTGGCGCAGGCCATCGCGGTAGAGACCGTTGTAGGTGACGTTGAAGCCGCGCAGGAAGAAGGAATCGAAGCGTGGCTCGAAGCCGTACATGCCCGCCGTGATGCCGGGGACGTAGCTGACCGCGTCCTCGACGGACTGCGGGTTCAGATCTTCCAGCTGCTTCTGGCTGACGATCGAGATCGACTGCGGAATATCGACGATCGGGGTTTCCGATTTGGCGCCGATACGCCCGGAAATCGGGACATAGCCATCCTGCACCAGACCCTGGTTGCTCTGGGCCGCGACGCTGATGGTGTCCAGAACGATGGTGTCGTCTTGGGCAAGGGCCGGGATCGCGGTCAACGGGAGCACGAGGGCCGCTGTGACGAGGGCCGGACGGGATCGGTTGGCAGTCGGATCGAACATGACGACGTCCTGGGTTATTTCGGGCACGCTCCGGCGAGGTCGCGGTCGGTCGTCTGTCGCCAACGCGGTGTCGGGCGGTCGTGCGCCACGGTCTTGGCACGTCTCGTCAAGCCAGTGGACTGGCTGGGACAGACTGAGGTCTTGACCTATGCAAAGCATGGATTGACTGTCAGATTGCAGACGGCACGGGAGGGGCGCGTCAACAAAACTTGACTCTACTAGTCAGCTTTTGACGCATAGGTCAACGTGCACCGGCTGGCTTTGCCCAACGTGTTGCGTTTGGGTCACGGATTTTGCCGATTTCGCGCCAATTTCTCTTTTAAAATCAATATTTTGGAGTTTTGTTTGGGACGGTTCGGAGCGTCGCTCCGGTCCCCTTGGCCGGTCGGCTTAAGAAAACCGATAGGCCACGTCCTGGAGCGGAACCTCGGGAAAGAAGAAAAGAATGCGCAGCGGTTCGGCGCCGGTGTTGCGCGTCTCGTGCCAGCAGTCGCTGGGCACGTAGGCGGTGATGCCCGGGTGGAGCGGGTGCCGTTCGCCGGAGATCTCGACTTCGCCGAAGCCGGCGGCGACATGGTAGATCTCCGCCGGTTCGTGATGGTGGAAGGGCAGGATGCCGCCCGGATCGATCTCGACGATGCCGAGCATCGGGGCGAAGCTTTCGGGGAACGCGGTGGTCCAGCGCACGCGGTCGTTGCGGCCATGGACCGGATCGGTCCAGGCCTGCCATGCCGATTCGGCCAAATCGAAGTGCGAGCCGGCCATCGCGGTCGCTCCCTGAGCTGCATGTTCCAGGCACGCGGAGGGTCGTCGCATCTGCCTCCGATCGTGCTCCTTGAACGCAGCCGACCCGGCTATTGGTTCCCCGACCGCTCCTCGCCGCCCGCGATCGCCTTGTCGAGCAGGCGCAGCAGGGTATCTCGTTCGCGCGCGGTCAGCGCACCGAGGAGAGCGGATTCGTGCCGGGCCGTAACGCTGCGCACGGTGTCGGCCGCGCTGTGACCGGCGTCGGTCAGCCGGAGCTCGTAGGCACGCCGGTCGCGGGGCGAGCGCTGGCGCGCGATCAGGTCGGCCTCGATCAGGGGAGAGAGGGACTGCAGGAGCGTGGGGGTTTCCACCTGAAGAAGACGGGAGAGGCCGACCTGTGTGAGGCCGGGATTGCCCTCCACCAGCAGCAGGATACCGCCCTGCACCGGCGTAATCTGCGGATGCAGGTCGCGAAACAGCCGGCTCCAGTGGCTGACGAATCGGCCTTGGAGGCGACGCAGTCGGAAGCCGATCACCCCCTCCAACGGCGCGAGCGACAGCGCCTCCTCCGGCGCTGCCGTCTCCGACTCGTCCTCCTGGGCGGCTTGGGTCACCATGTGCCGCGCACGGCGACCTCGGTTTCGCCGATCTTGTCGATCCAGGCGTGCATGACGTCGCCCGGCACGACCGGCGCCACCCCTTCCGGCGTACCAGTCATGATCACGTCGCCGGGATAGAGCGTGTAGGCCTTCGATGCGTAGGAGATCAGCCGGGGGATGTCGAAGATCAGAAGGCTGGTGTTCGACTTCTGCTTGGTCACGCCGTTGACCTTGATCTCGAAGTCGAGCGCGCTGGCGTCGGGCAGCTCGTCGGTGGTGACGACCCAAGGCCCGAGCACGGAGAACGTGTCGAGCGACTTGCGGAAGCTGCGGTCCTCGGTGCCGCGGATCGTCATGTCGAGGCCGATCGTATAGCCGGCGACGTACGACAGCGCATCGGCTTCGGAGATGCGGAAGCCTTGCTTGCCGATCACCACCGCCAGCTCGATCTCGTGGTCGATCCGGCGATCCGCCCAGTCGGCGACGACGCCTTCACCCGGGCCGATCAGCGAACTCGGCGCTTTCAGGAAGACGCCATATTCCTCGATGGTGCGCACGTGGCTGCCGAAATTGATCTCGGTATCGACGCGCGATTCGTCGAGGTGGAGCTGATAGTTCACCGGCGCGGCGACGATCTTGCCCGGATTGGCGATCGGGCTGAGCAGTTTGACCTCGGCAATCGGCTTCGACGGCGCGCTCGGCGCAAGCCGCTCCATCTCGCGACGTACATCCTCGAAATGGGTCATGAACTGGTCTCCCCGCGGGAATGGCCAGCGCAGAGCGGGAAGAATGTCGGTGGCGGCCGTCACGTCACGGACGGCGTCGCCCTCGACGAGGCCCAGACGATCGTCGTCGAAGCGGCAGAAGCGCATGCGATGCCTCTTTGTGGAAAAGGATCAGGAGAAAGGGGCCGCGCCGGAGAGCCCCCTCCGACGCGGAAAACGAACGAAAGGACCGGGTCAGGCGCGCTCTTCGCGGAAGAAGCCGAGCTTTTCCTGGGCGACGCGGTCGGACAGGCAGAACAGGAAGCAGTCTTCGCTGGCTTTCACCGAACGCCAGGCCCAGGCCGGGAGCACCATCACGTCGCGCGGACCGAAGGAGAAGGTCTTGTCGCGGGTGGTGATTTCGCCCCGTCCTTCCGCGACGCACATCACGATGCCGTCGGTGGAGCGCATCCGCTTGGTGGTAAAGCCCTTGGGGACATGGGTCATCCAGGCCGACATGGTCGGCATGGTCCAGCCGCCGTCGACCGGGTTGGCATAACGCAGCGTGGTCGCGGTATGCGGGTCCGGATCTTCTCCCTTCGCCGCGGCGACAAGCGCTTCGCGGGTGCGCTCGTAAGGATAGTTGAAGATCGGGGTCGTCAGGCCGTAGCGGCGCCCGGAGTCGTCGAGCGGCAGAAGGCCAGAGCCAAAGCGCGCAAGCGCGTCCCCTTCGGGGCGCGTCAGGCTCTGGCTCTTGTCGTTGTAGCCTTCGGAAAAGCCGGCTTCGAAGAAGCGCACCATCGGCAGATCGAGGCCATCGAGCCAGACGCAGGGGCCGCCGCCCTCGTTGCCGTGATCATGGTAGGCCCAGTTCGGCGTGATGACGAAATCGCCCGCCTTCATGGTGGTGCGCTCGCCGCCGACGGCAGTGAAGGCGCCTTCGCCTTCCAGCATGAAGCGCAGCGCCGACGCGGTGTGGCGATGGGCCGGCGCGGTCTCGCCCGGCAGGATAAGCTGCAGGCCGGCATAGATCGTGGACGTGGCGCGACTTTCGCCCACGAAGGACGGGTTCTCCAGCACCAGCACGCGACGCTCGGCTTCTTCCGCAGTGAGCAGGCCGCCGGCCTCCATCAGCAGCGGCCGCACGTCCTCGTAGCGCCACTGAAACGGCACGGCCTGCGAGGTTGGCTCGCGCGGCATCAGCCCTTTCAGCACCTCCCAGAGCGGAGCCAGATTGTGGGGTGCCAGCCGGTCGTAGAAATCCTGCCGCTTGGCGCGGGTGGCCTCGTCGGATGCGATGGTCGCATGTTCGTTCATGATGATCCTCCCTGCCGCTCTTGCGCATCTTGCGGGCGGCGTCTTGAGATCCCGATCGTCGCGTCGGGGCGGCGTGAATTAATTAGGTATACTAATCATTATGCCGGTTCGCAATGCGGCCCATGGGCGGAAATGCCTCAGCGCGCCGCCATGCCGCCGTCGATCGGGATCGTCGTCCCGGTCATGAAGCTCGACGCGGGCGACGCCAGAAGCAGCATGAGCCCCTTGATCTCCTCGGGATCCGCGATCCGGCCGAGCGGCACGAGGGCGGAGAAGGCCGCCTCGATTTCGGGCTGACGAATGCGGCCGCCGGCGATGTTGGTGCGGAAGGGGCCGGGGGCGACGGCGTTGATCAGCACCCCGTGCGGGGCGAGCTCCATCGCTGCCTGGCGCACCAGATTGACCAGGGCGGACTTGGTCGCGGCATAGGCGTAGCCGACCATCGGGTCCGACTTTAGCCCGGCGACCGACGCGACCACGACGATGCGGCCATCGCCCTGCGATTTCATATGCCGGGATGCGGCCTGGACCGTTGCGAACACGCCGGACAGGTTGACGGCGACGACAGTGTCCCAGGCGGTATCTTCGATCGCTTCGATCCGGCCGGCTTCGGTGCGATAGCTCGGACCGGCGGTGATGCCCGCGCTTGCGACCACCACGTCGAGGCGCCCATGCCGTGCGACCACGTCGTCGATCGCAGTTCGAATCGCCGGCCGATCCGACACGTCGAGCGGAACGCACTCCGCCCGCCCGCCGGCATCCGTGATCGCATCGGCAACGGCGTTGAGCCCGGCCTGGTCGATATCGGTGAGGACGACCGTCGCACCCGCCTCGGCGAGCACTTCGGCCGCGGCCTTGCCGAGTCCGCTGGCGGCGCCGGTGACCAGTCCAAGCCGGCCTTCCAGGGCGAACCGGTCCATCACCATGGCATTCCTCCCATTTCTTGTTTGGTATTTCTTATCTCGGAGACGCTGACCTGGCAAGGGAATGATTTTGGCTAAAAAATATAGATAAAACAATATATTATGAAATTATTGCGTCAAGCCTTTGGAATGTTGCCTGAGGCAGCTTGACGCATATGATCTAAAAAGGTGTACAATCTTGCGAAAGGCGCCGCATCCGACGAACGGCGCCGCGATCAAGGGAGGGCAAGAGCGCATGGCTCACGCCGAAACGATGGAAACGGTCGCCGGCTGTCGCATCCGGGTGATGCGCAAAGGGGAGGGGGCGCCGCTGCTGTTCCTGCATGGCGCGGGAGGGGCGGGCGCGTGGCTCCCGTTCATGGACACGCTGGCCGAGCGCTATGACGTGATCGTGCCGGAGCATCCCGGCTTCGGCGGCTCAGACACGCCCGAATGGCTCGACAATGTCGGCGATCTCGCCTTCTTCTATCTCGATCTGATCGATCAGTTCGGCCTTGAGGATGTCCATCTGGTGGGCACCTCGATCGGCGGCTGGATCGCGGCGGAGATGGCGACCCGCAACTGCGAGAAGCTCAAGACGCTGACGCTGGTGGCGCCGGCGGGCATTCACGTGCAGGGCGTCAAGCGCGGCGACATGTTCACCTGGTCGCCGGAAGAGCTGACCCACAACCTGTTCCATAACCAGGAGATCGCCAAGGCGGTGCCGGCGCCCGCCGACGAGGACGAGCTGCTGGTCGTCCTGAAGAACCGGCTCACCACGGCCAAGCTCGGCTGGCATCCGCGCATGCACAATCCGGATCTCAAGAAGTGGTTGCACCGCATTTCGGTGCCGACGCTGATCTTGTGGGGCGCGGAGGACAAGCTGCTGCCGCCGGACTACGGTCCGGCCTATCGCGATCTCATTCCCGGCTCGGCGCTCGAGACCTTCCCTGAGTGCGGGCATCTGCCCCACGTGGAGAAGGCCAACGAGTTCACGGCGAAGGTCGTCAACTTCATCGAGGGAGCCGCGTGATGAAATTCTATCTGATGCACCTGATGCCGTATTCCGAGCTCGATCCGGACTACGACCAGGACCACAACTCCGCCTGGGTGACGCTCCCCAACAGCTACTACGACCCGAAAAAGGGCGCGAAGCTCTACAACCGCTATCTCGACGAGCTGGAATATGCCGACCAGCTCGGCTTCGATGGCGTCTGCGTCAACGAGCACCACCAGACCGCCTACGGGCTGATGCCGCAGCCCGGCGTCATGGCGGGCGCGCTGGCGCGGCGCACCAAGAAGGTGAAGATCGCGATCCTGGGGCGGGCTCTGCCGCTGCTCAATAATCCGGTCACCGTCGCGGAGGAGTTCGCGATGGTCGACAACATCACCGAGGGGCGCTTCATCGCCGGCTTCGTGCGCGGCATCGGCTCCGAATATCATTCCTGGAGCGCGAATCCGGCGCTGTCCCACGAACGCTTTCACGAGGCCCACGACCTGATCGTCCGCGCCTGGACGGAGACGGGGCCGTTCGCCTTCGAGGGTAAGCACTACGAGTTCCAATATGTGAATTTGTGGCCGCGCCCCTATCAGGAGCCGCATCCGCCGATCTGGATTCCCTCACAGGGTTCCAGCGAGACCATCGAATGGGCCTCGCACCCGGACCGGCGCTACACCTATCTGCAGACGTTCACGCCGGTAGCGATGCTCGCCAAGTATATGCAGATGTATAAGGACATGGCGGCCGAGCACGGCTACGAGGCGACCGAGGACCAGCTCGGCTGGTCTGTGCCGATGTATATCGCGGAGACCGACGAGGCCGCGCGCCGGGAAGCCAAGCCCCACATCGAGGCGTTCTTGAACAAGTTCCTGCGCATGCCGAAGGAGATGCTGCTGCCGCCGGGCTATCTCTCCTTGAAGTCCATGCTCGGCGTGATGAAGGCGAAGTCGTCGATCGGCGGCAAGCAGACCATCGACGACGTCATCGATAAAGGCATGTTCATTTGCGGCAGCCCGGAGACGGTACGCCAGCGGCTGGAGACCTATCAGAAGGAAATCGGCTTCGGTCACCTTCTGTCGTTGCTGCAGTTCGGTACCCTGCCGGCGGATCTCACCCGCAAGAACATGGAACTCTATGCCGGCGAGGTGATGCCCTATCTCCGGCAGACCGTCGGCGCCTCGGTCGAAGCGGCGCAGTGACGGACGTCCGGTCCCGGTGCCGGGCGGGCTGGATCTACCAGCCCTCTGGGTCCGGGTTGGGCTCGACCAGGATGGAGAACAGGTGGGCGGCCATCGCCGCCTCCGCCCAATCCGGGTTGCGCGTCCTGAGCGCGGAGAGGATCTCGTGATGCTGGCGGTGGGTGCGCCGGGTCCGTTCGTCGACCGGCTCGGAATAGGTGTTGAAGATCGACGCCGGCAGCTCCAGCGAGGCGGCGAGGATGCGTTCCAGCCGCGGACTGTCGGCGGCGCGGGCGATGGTGGCGTGGAACTCGTTGTTGAGCTCGTCGAAGCGCGCCAGGTGCTTGTGCCAGCCGACGTCGTTGAAATGGGCCTCCATCTCCGCCTCGACGGCCTCCAGGTGGGCGATCTGTTCCGGCGTGATCCTGAGGGCGGCCCGGCGGGCGCCATGGGCCTCCAGCTTGGCGCGCAGGCGGAAGATCTCGGCCACGTCGGCGAGCGAGAAGCTCGCCACTTGGCCGCGCCGATAGCGCTCCAGCACGACCAGGCCCTCGTTGTGGAGCCGGCTGAGCGCCTCGCGCACCGGGGTCCGGCTGAGCCCGATCAGCTTGGCGAGCTTGGCCTCCTGCAGGGTCTCGCCGGATTTCAGGTCTCCGGAGATGATGGCGGCGCGAATGTAGCGATAGGCCGTGTCGACCGCGCCGTTGGCGTCGGAGGCGCGGGGCGAGGGAGAGGTCGTGTCCGGAGCGTTTCGGGTGTCCGTCATGGTCTCTGTGGTCGGCTCGAACGGGGTCGCGCGGTGGTGGTCGGAGGGGCGAACAGGCGTCGATGGTATGCGAAATGGGCAACTCATGCGACCGCGGGCTCACGAAATGCACGGATTTCGGTCGATAGCCGCGATGGCGGGATTGATTGGCTTGAGAAGTGGCATACGATACCAACCAACGCGTGGCGCACGAGCGGGATGAGGAAAAGCGGGAGCCGGTCTTCCGTCCGCATTCCGACCGACCTTCATAATATTGATCACGCACGAGGGGATTAGATGGATATCCAGGCGGGGATGGTCGCCTATATTTCCGGCGCGGGTTCGGGCATCGGACGGGGCGTTGCCCGGGTGCTGGCGGGCCGCGGCGTGCGCGTCGGTGTCGCCGACATCCGCGAAGAGGCGGCGGCGGAGACCGTTCGGCTGATTACGGCCGACGGCGGCGAGGCGATCGCGCTTCAGGTCGACGTCTCCGACAAGGCGTCGGTGGAGGCCGCGGCCGACGCGATCGAGCAGGCGTTCGGGCGGATCTCGATCGTCTGCAACAATGCCGGCGTCGCCATGCACGGCGTCCCGGTGCATGAGGTTAGCTCCGAAGAGTGGGACTGGGTCGTCGGCGTCAATCTTTATGGCGTTATACACGGGGTTCAGACGTTCGTGCCCCGGCTTCTGGCCCACGGCGGATCGGGCCATATCGTCAACACCGCCTCGATCGGCGGTTTCCAGGTCAACGCGGCCTTTCTCACTGGCCCCTATTCGACCACGAAATATGCCGTGGTGGCGCTGAGCGAAGCGCTCGCCAACGAGCTGACGGACGCGCCGATCGGGGTCTCGATCCTGGCGCCGGCGGCGGTGAACACGTCGATCCATCTCTCCGAGCGCAGCCGGCCGGAGCGGCTTGGCGGCGCCTATGTCCGCCCGGAAAACCACTTCATGGGCGAGCTGATCCAGGATGGCGCCGATCCGCTGGAAATCGGCAGGCATGTGGTCGACGCGATCGAGGCCGACGCGCTCTACGTCTTCACCCATCCGGAGACGGAGGAGTGGCTGGCAAATCGCTGCGCGCGGATCCTCTCCGGCTTCGATCGCCTGCGCGCCGCCGGCGATCGCCGGCAAGCGGCGGAATGAGGGGAGAGGCAGATATGCGGCACGATCTCGACATCACCTTGCGCGCCTTTCGGCCGACCCATTCCGGCGACGCCCCCCATATCGTCGGCATCGGCGGGACCACCCGGATCGGCTCCTCCTCGGAGACCGCGCTGCGGCTGGCGCTTGCCGAAGCGGTGCGTCTCGGCGCAACCGCGGAGATGATCGCGGGCCCACTGCTCGACCTGCCGGCCTACGATCCCGCCAACGACCATCGCAGCCCGTCCGCCCAGCGACTTGTGCAGGCGCTCAGACGCGCCGACGGGATCATCATCGCCACGCCGAGCTATCACGGCGGCATGTCGGGCATCATCAAGAACGCCATCGACTATGCGGAGGATATGCGCGGCGACGCGCGGCCCTATTTCGACGGCCGCGCCGTCGGCGTGATCGTCACCGCCTATGGGACGCAGGCGCTCGGCACGACGCTCTCCGGCGTGCGCTCCATCGTACACGCGCTGCGTGGCTGGCCGACGCCGTTCGCCGCCGCCATCAACGCCCAGACGACCCCGTTCGAAAACGGCCGTGTGACCCAGCCCGAGGTCGAGGTTCAGCTCGCCACCGTGGCGGGCCAGGTCGTCCAGTTCGCCCGTGCGATGGGGGCATTTTCCGGCTATGGCAACCCGGCCGACGCGGCCGTGGAGGTGGCAGAGGGGAGATAGCGTTCGGCCGTTCGGCACGAGCGGGCGATCACACAAAACGAGGTCCAGCGAAGCGGACCCAGATCCGGGAGGAAACAAGATGAAGATGTTTTTCCGCTTTACGGCTGCCGCGCTTACGGCAGGCGCCATTGCCGCGACGCCTGCGCTTGCCGAGACGGTTTCGATCTCGACGCTGCCGCCCGGCGCCATCAACAACGTTCAGGCCCAGGCGATCGCCAAGGTCGTGCAGGAACATTCCGACCTGCAGATGCGGGTGGTGACCTACAATTCGCCCGGCGCGATCATGGGGTCGACCCAGGCCGGGCAGACCGATTTCTCCTTCATTTCCACCGACGAGACGGGCGCCGCCTTCGATGGCGCGCCGCCCTATGACGGCAAGGCGATGAAGGACCTGCGCGTTGCGGCGACGATCTTCCCGTTCAAGGTCGGCCTGGTGGTGCGCAACGATTCCGACATCCACTCCATCGCCGATTTGAAGGGCAAGCGCATTCCCACCGGCTGGCAGGGCTTCCAGCAGGGGCTTTACCTGCTCGACGCCATGCTGGCGACGGGCGGAACCAGCCTGGACAAGCTGGTGGCGGAGGCCGACGGCGTGCCGACGGCGAACCTTCTGCGCGGCGCGGACGACCTGAAGGCCGATCGCATCGACGTGACCCAGTTCGCCGTAGGAGCGCCGAAGATGGCGGAGCTGGACTCGTCCATTCCCGGCGGCATTCGTTTTCTGAACCTGAAGGACACGCCGGAAGCGCGCGAGGCGATGGCGGCCGTCCGGCCGGAATATCAGCTGGCTGTGCAGAAGCCGGCGCCGCATCTGGCGGGCATCGACGGCGACACCACTCTGATGGAGTACGCCATGGTCGTGGTCGCCAACAAGAATGTGCCCGACGACACCGTCTACGAGCTGGTCAAGGCGATCTACGGCAACAAGAAAGCTCTCGTCGCCGGCCATCCCTCCTTCAACGCCATGACCCAGGACGGGCTCGCCACGCCTCAGCCCCGGGTCGCCTATCACCCCGGCGCGGTGAAGTTCTTCAAGGAAGTCGGCATCTGGCAGGGCGACTGATCGCCCCCGCCGCATTGCCCGCATTTATGGGTCCATGACCTAGGGCGATGAGGACAGGCGGAGCTCGGGTCTCCGCCTGCCTCCCGACGGAGCGGATTTGAATCCATCCTGATTTTGGCTTTCGGACGGGTGTCGCCCGAACGCAAGTGGATCCAGCGAAGGACTGCCTGATGGGCGGCGAGACGAGCGATGCCGAGGACGGCGTCAAGGACGCAAGACTGGTGAAAATCACGAGCACCGCGCTGGGCGCGCTGCTCGCCACGGCCGGCCTTGCATGGGCGGCCGACCTCTACCGCCTCGTCGGGTGGACCTTTCTGACCGAGCAGTTCCTGGCCGCCACGCTCGGCTTCAGCCTCGCGCTGGTCTATATCACGCGGCCGATGAACCGCCTGGCCGTGGGGGCGCGGCGCCTGCCCTGGTACGATGCGGTGCTTGCGCTCGTCTCTCTCGGCGCGAGCCTTTATATGGCGGTGCGCTATCCCACCATCTTATCGGACTTCTTCTCCACGCCGCGCGACGGCTTGATCGCCTCCTGGCTCCTGTTCGTGCTGGTGATCGAGGGGCTGAGGCGGACGGCCGGCTGGTCGCTGGTCATCGTGGTCCTGGCGTTCACGGTCTATGCCCTGGTGGGGCATCTGGTGGGCGGCGATCTTCAGACCAACGAAGTCGACCTCAACACCATGATCTTCTATCTGGGCGTCGACACCAGCGGGCTGTTCGGGATCGTGCTTCTGGTCGGCATCACGGTGGTGATCCCGTTCCTGTTCTTCGGCAATCTGCTGCACGCCTCTGGTGGCGCGTCCTTCTTCAACGATCTCTCGCTGGGGCTGATGGGGCGCTATCGCGGCGGCGCGGCGAAAATATCCATTCTCGCCTCCACGCTGTTCGGATCCATCTCCGGCATCGTGGTGTCGAACATCATGGCGACCGGCATCATCACCATTCCGATGATGAAGAAATCCGGCTTTAAGCCGGAACAGGCCGCGGCGATCGAGGCGAGCGCCTCCAACGGTGGTCAGTTGATGCCGCCGGTGATGGGAGCCGTCGCCTTCCTGATGGCCGACTTCCTGCAGATTTCCTATGCGGAGGTCGCGCTTGCCGCGCTCGTACCGGCGATCCTTTATTATCTCGCCCTGTTCATCCAGGCCGACCTGGAGGCGGGCAAGGCCGGGATCCGGCGGGTGCCCGCGAGCGAGATCCCGCGCCTGATCGCGGTGATCGCCAAGGGCTGGTTCTTCGTGCTGCCGTTCGCGGTGCTGATCTATGCGCTGTTCTGGCTGAACCGCGAGGCGGAGAACGCGGCGATCTACGCCTGCGTCGCCATCATCGCGGTGGGCTTCGTGATCGGCTATGGCGGTGGCCGGCTGACGCCCGGGGCGGTGTGGAAGGCGCTGGTCTCCACCGGGATCTCGGCGGTGGACATCGTGATGATCTCGGCCGCCGCCGGCTTCATCATGGGCATCCTTCAGCTTACCGGGCTCGGCTTTGCGCTGACACTGCTTCTGGTCAAGCTGGGGGCGGGCAGCATCCTCGCGCTCCTGGTGATCGCGGGCATCATGTGCATCGTGCTCGGCATGGGCATGCCGACCTTGGGCGTCTATGTGCTGCTCGCCGTGCTGATCGCGCCGAGCCTGGTGGAGGTCGGCATCCAGCCGCTCGCCGCGCACATGTTCATCCTCTATCTCGGCATGATGTCGTTCGTGACGCCGCCGCTCGCGATCGCGGCCTTCTTCGCCGCCAACATCGCGCGCGCCGCGCCAATGAAGACCGGCTGGACGGCCATGCGATTTTCCTGGACCGCCTATATCATCCCGTTCCTGTTCGTGTTTTCGCCCACGCTTTTGCTACAGAGTCCCTCGGTGACGGCGACGATCGTGTCGCTGGCGACGGCGACCATCGCGGTCTGGTTTGTCTCCGCCGGATCGATCGGTTACGGCTTGCAGCCGATGGGCCTCCTGACCCGCGTGCTCGCGGTCGTCGGCGGTGCGCTGCTTTTGATCCCGGTGGAGATGTTCCGTGGCTCCGCCATTGCCAACGGGATCGGAGTCGTGATGGTGCTTGCGGTGCTCGTCATGGAGCTCTCCGGCCGTCGCGGCCGCGGAGCGCCGGCCGAGCAGGGGGCTGCCGAATAGACCGCTCGCTCGTCGGGTTCCGGCGAGGGATGACGGCGACCAATGGAGGCAGGTTTGAAGGGCATCACGCTTCAGGCACCGGGTGGTCTCGATAGGCTTGTCGCCACCGAATTGGCCGATCCCGGCGCTCCCGGCGCCGCCGAGATCCGCGTGCGCATTCATGCCAGCTCGTTGAACTTCCACGATCTCGGCGTGGTCAGCGGACGGATGCCGACCGAAGACGGCCGGATCCCGATGGCGGACGGGGCCGGCATCGTCGAAGCGGTGGGCGAGGGCGTGACGGAGTTCGCGGTCGGGGATCAGGTCGTCTCGACCTTCTTCCCGACCTGGCAAGCCGGCCCGCCGCCGGTGGCGAACTTTCAGACCACGCCCGGCGACGGCGTCGACGGCTACGCGCGTGAAATCGTGGTGCGCTCGGTCGACTATTTCACCCACGCGCCGAAAGGCTACAGTCACTCCGAGGCGGCGACGCTGACGACCGCCGGCGTGACAGCCTGGCGCGCGCTGATCGTCGATGGCGGACTGAAGGCCGGCGACGTGGTGCTGGTGCTTGGCACCGGCGGCGTTTCGATCTTCGCGCTGCAGATCGCCAAGGCCATGGGGGCGACGGTGATCGCGACCTCTTCGTCGGACGAAAAGCTTGAGCGCCTGAGGGCGATGGGCGCCGACCACACCATCAACTACCGCACCCACGAGAACTGGGGCGAGCTTGCGCTTAAGTGGACCGGTGGTCGGGGTGCCGACCACGTCGTGGAGGTCGGCGGACCGGCGACCCTGCCACAGTCGATCACGGCTGCGCGCATCGGGGGGCATATCGCACTGATCGGCGTTCTGACCGGGCGGGCAGGCGAAATCCCGACCGCGCTGTTGATGGCGAAGCACCAGCGGCTGCAAGGCCTGATCGTCGGCAGTCGCGCCCACCAGACGGACTTCGTGCGTGGGCTGGAGGCGACCGGTATCCGCCCGGTGCTGGATCGCAGCTTCGAACTCGGCGAGATCGCCGATGCCTTCCACTACGAAATCTCGGGCGCCCACTTCGGCAAGATCTGCCTGGAGTTTTAGGGGCGGAGAGGCAACCTGCCGCCGATGCTTCCGGACGGATGCAGGACTGCGATCGGCGTTGTCGTTCGAAAGGGGGCGTATCCTGATCCTTCAGCCTTTTTCGCTCAGATGGAAACTCTGAGCGGTAAGAACGTGCTCCTGGCCGATTTCGGATCTCGCGGATCGACGAACGCGTTGCCATGTTCAGCGTAGAATAGATAGCGCTTGCAGCCGTTTTTCAGACGGCATGGCGCAAGCGGATCTGTTGACGGGGGCCGCTGTTTGAGTGGCACCGATTGGCGACGAACCATCCTGAGGGCCGTTCGATGACCGATACGCTCGACCGCGAAGAGACCGACAAGGAAACCCCGCTCTCTCGGCTGAAAGACACGCCGGACTGGCTCTATCTGCTCCGCGAGTTCGAGGGGCTTTATCGAAAAGGATCCGCGGGCGGCAGCACGTCCATTCGCAGCCACCGCAAGCGGGTGCGGGACACGCTGTCGGCGGTGATCGGGACCAACCCGCAAATCGTCGTCCGGGAGCCGACCACGAAACCGGTCACGGCGCATTTCGGCCGGGCTCTCGATCTTGCGGAGCGCGGAGCGATGCAGAACGTGGCGCGCGCCCTGCGCGAGGTGCGCAGCCAATTGACCTGGGAATATGGCTACGATCGCGCCTCCCGGAGCCTGCGGCAGAAATATGCCTTCTGCGAAATTCTCGGCCCCAGGGGACCGGTCTATGCGGAGGACTTGGTTCTGGGCTTCGTGCTGTTCGCCCCTTCCACGACCTATCCGCAGCATAGCCATCCCGACATCGAGGAAAGCTATATCTCGATCGCGGGGGCCTGGTCGGAGAACGACGCGGCGGTCTATGCGCCGGGATCTTTGATCCTCAACAAGGCGGCCCAGGAGCATCGCATAACGACGGGCGAGGTGGATCCTTCGCTGCTGGCCTATGCTTGGACCGGGCCGCGGGCGCGGCTCGCCAATCCCAGCATGAAGCTGAGTTCGACACGAAGAGCCCGCGCCGTGCATTAAACTGGCGCGGCTTTCGGCACTCCGGCGCCTGCCGCCCGATTTTGCTCGTCAAAAAATTTTGCGCCCTATGGAACATCCGCGCTGACGTCGCTGTTGGGTCTCTAGAACTATAGCAATTCTTATCCTGGAGGGCGCATGCCCGACAGCGACCCACCGGCCGGCTCAGCCCGGTTGCGACGTGCCCACCGGCGGACGCCAACCGGATCGCATCTTGCCTTAAACGCGCTCCCTCAAGCGGGCGACGTTCCGCAATGGGAGTGTGGGCGCTCTCCATCCCGGTCGCGACCTCCCGCGAAATCGCCATCGCGGCTTTCCTTCCGACAGCCCAAGTCTGGTCTTCAGCGACGGGAGCGTGCCGAACACGGCCGCGCTCCGCTCGCTTTTTTCTGCTCGCCCCAACAGCGCGAAAGGCAGGATCATGCCCAAATCGTCCAAGACCGCCCTCGATAGGCGGAGCTTTCTGCGCGGCTCGCTCGTGGCGGCCCCGGCCGTGCTTGCGGCCAAGCCGGCGGAGGCGCGCGAATACGGTGGCGACGGAGGGCCGTGGGAGCCCAACGCCGCCAGGCCGCCGACGGTTGCGCCGGTTCCCTCCAACCAATTCTTCACGGACGACGAGCGCCGGTTCGTGACGGCGGCGGTGGACCGGCTGATCCCGCCGGACGAGGAGTGGCCGGGGGCGGCCGATCTAGGCGTTCCCGACTTCCTCGACGATCAGCTCGCCGGTTCGTTCGGCCGCGGCGACCGCTGGTACATGCAGGGCCCGTGGCCGAAAGGGACCGACACTCAGGGCTATCAGTCCCGCTTTGCGCCGGCCGGGCTCTATCGCCGAGCGATCGCCGCGATCGACGACCATTGCCGCTCGGCCTTCGACGGACAGCGGTTCGCGGAGCTGAGCGCGGAGCAACAGGACGACGTCCTCAAGGGACTGGACGAAGAGACCATCGAGCTTGAGGGTGTGAGCGCCAAGACATTCTTCGATCTGTTTCTGCAAAACACCATCGAAGGCTTCTTCGGCGATCCCGTGCACGGCGGCAACCGGGACATGATCGCCTGGAAGATGATCGGCTTTCCCGGCGCGCGTTACGACAATCGCCCCTACGTCTCCCGCCACAACGAGCGTCTCGATCTGGAGCCAGTGTCCGTCGCCGGCATGACGGCGGCAAGCATTCGCGGACGGAAGGAGTAGCCGAAATGGTCAAGAAGCTGCCGCCTGTCGACGTCGTGCTGGTCGGGTTCGGTTGGACCGGCGCCATCATGGCCCAGGAACTGACGGACGAGGGCCTTAACGTGCTGGCGCTGGAGCGGGGCGTCTGGCGCGATACCTCCACCGATTTTTCCGTCACCAACGCCCAGGACGAAGTCCGCTACCGCTGGCGCAGCGAGCTGTTTGAGGAGCTGTCGCGCAATTCGCTGACTTTCCGCAACGACCGCAGCCAGACCGCGCTGCCGATGCGCAAGCTCGGCTCGTTCCTGCCGGGCACCAATGTCGGTGGCTCCGGCGTTCACTGGAACGGGCTGTGCTGG
This sequence comes from Amorphus sp. 3PC139-8, assembly GCF_040750475.1. NCBI lineage: Bacteria > Pseudomonadati > Pseudomonadota > Alphaproteobacteria > Hyphomicrobiales > Amorphaceae > Amorphus > Amorphus sp. 3PC139-8. The sequence goes on from NZ_JABJVY010000013.1 coordinate 121,468, forward strand.
CGCTTCCTGCCGTCCGATTTCAACGCGCGCTCGCACAACGAGGACCGCTACGGCCCGCTGCCGGAGAACATGACGGTTCAAGACTGGGGCATCACCTACGACGAGTTGGAGCCCCACTACGACAAGTTCGAGTATTTGTGCGGCATTTCCGGCAAGGCGGGCAATCTCAACGGCGAGATCCAGCCCGGCGGCAATCCCTTCGAGGGGCCGCGGAGCCGGGACTATCCCAATCCGCCGATGGAGATGGTGTATGGGCCGACATTGTTCGCCGATGCGGCGGCAAATCTCGGCTACCATCCGTTCCCGACGCCCTCGGCGAACATGAGCCAAGCCTACACCAACCCGCTCGGGGTGGGGCTGGCGCCCTGCACCTATTGCGGCTTTTGCGAAAAATTCGCCTGCGGCAACTACTCAAAGGCGACCGCGCAGACCACCATCCTGCCAGTCCTGATGCAGAAGCCGAACTTCACGCTGCGCACGGAATCCATGGTGCTGCGCGTGCTGAAGAGCCGGGACGGACAGCACGCGCGCGGCGTGGAATATGTCGACACCAACGGCGACGTCTACGAGCAGCCCGCCGACATCGTGGTGCTGTCGGCTTACGTGAACCACAACGTCCACCTGATGCTCGTCTCCGATATCGGCGAGCCCTACGATCCGGATACGGGGCAGGGCGCGGTTGGCAAGAATTACGCCTACCAGATCACCTCCGGCGTGAACCTTTTCTACGACGACAAGGTGTTCAATCCGTTCGTCGGCGCCGGTGCGCTGGGGATGATCATCGACGACTTCAACGGCGACAATTTCGACCACACCGGGCTCGGCTTCATCGGCGGAGGCTTTCTGGTGCAGTCCCAGACCAATGGCCGGCCGATCGAGACCCATCCGACGCCGGAGGGCACGCCGCGCTGGGGCGCCGGCTGGAAGAAGGCCGTGCGCGAGAACTACCTGAGTTCGATCTCCGTCGGCACCCATGGCGCGGTGATGAGCCATCGCGGCAACTATCTCGATCTCGATCCCACCTACCGCGACGTCTACGGCCGTCCGATGCTGCGCATGACGTTCGACTTCACCGACAACGAGCATCGGATGTCGAACTACCTGACCGATCGCGCGGTGGAGATCGCGAAGGAGATGAACCCCCGCGAAATGAAGGTGAACCGGCGCACCGGCCACTATTCCATCGTGCCCTATCAGACCACCCACAATACCGGCGGCACGATCATGGGGTCGAACCCGCGCAACAGCGTGGTCAACAAATATCTGCAGAGCTGGGACATGCCGAACCTGTTCGTTCTGGGCGCCGGCGCCTTTCCGCAAAACCCGGGCTACAACCCGACCGGCACCGTCGGGGCGCTCGCCTACCAGGCCGCTCAGGCCATCCGCGAGCAATATCTGCGCGCGCCGGGGCCGCTGGTCCAGGCCTGAAGGAGACGGCCATGAAACGGATGCTGCTTTCTCTCGGGGTGGGGACGGTGCTCGTCGCGGCCGCCCCGGCGATCGCTCAGGACAACGACTGGAGCGAGATCCAGCGCGGTCTCTATCTCGTGCGCGCGGGGGACTGCGCCGCCTGCCACACCGTGAAGGGCCAGGCGCCCTATTCCGGAGGCTACTCCTTGGAGACGCCGTTCGGGACGATCTATTCGGCCAACCTGACGCCCGATCAGGACACTGGCCTTGGAAGCTGGAGCGAGGCCGACTTCTACCGCGCCATGAACGAGGGCATCTCCAAGGACGGATCGCACCTCTATCCGGCCTTTCCCTACACCCATTTTACCTATGCGACCCGCGACGACATCGACGCGATCTTCACCTATCTGAATTCGCTCGATCCGGTGCGCAACCGGGTGCCGGAACCGGATCTGACGTGGCCGCTCGGCTGGCGTTTCCTGATGACCGGCTGGAACGTCATGAACTTCGAGGATGAGACGTTTCAGCCCGATCCGGACCGCTCCGAGGCCTATAACCGCGGCAAATATCTGGTCGAGGGCTTGATGCATTGCGGCATGTGCCATTCGCCGAAAAATGTCATCGGCGCCGAGAAAGGCGGCGACAGCCGATTTACAGGCGGCACGGCCGAAGGGTGGCTGGCCCCGCCCTTGACCGGCGGCCCGCGCGAAGGGATCGGCGATTGGAGCGAGGAGGATCTCGTCGCCTTCTTGAAGGAGGGCCGCAACGCTCGGACGATCGCCTTCGGGCCAATGGCCGACGTCGTGAAACATTCCACTCAATATATGCGCGATGACGATCTCCAGGCGATCGCCGCCTATATCAAGGCGCTGCCGGAGAACGATGACGCGGACGCGGGCGAGACGGACGAGATCGACGATGACACCCAGGCGCTCGGCGAGCTCATCTACGCCACCCAGTGTTCCGCCTGTCACGCGTCGGACGGCTCGGGCGTAGCGCACATGTTGCCGCCGTTGAAGGGCTCCTCGTTCGTCCAGGCCGACAATCCGCAAAGCGTCGTCAAGCTGATCCTGGAAGGTGGCCAAGGGGTGGCGACGGACCAATATCCCACCCAGCACGCGATGCCGTCCTTCGCCTGGAAGTTGAGCGACGACGAGGTTGCCGCGGTCGCGACCTTTGTGCGCAACGCATTTGGCAATCAGGCGCCGGCCGTCAGTGCGGAGGAGGTAGCCGACTACCGGCATTGAGGCACCGTTCACATGAATTGGATCGCTCCGTGCTCAGCCCGCTCCCCAGACGCTGGCTGAGCCGGATCGACCAAGCCGCAGTGCGTTTGCCGCCCGATCACTCTTCGCCGGCTACTTCGACGTGTGCTCGCGTTAATAGTCAACAAGGTCTCAGGCCATTTAGGAAAGGTGCATGTCTGCTCCGCCAATCATGCGCGTTGACTGAAAGCCGAATCCTTTTCATTTTTTGCGGCCATGGCCATCACCTTTCGACAGCTCGAACACTTTCTCGCTCTCTCGGAAGAGCTTCATTTCGGCAATGCGGCGCGAAAGCTGAACATTTCGCAACCCCCGCTTTCCGCGAGCCTGAAACAGCTTGAAGATCATCTCGGCTTTCCGCTGATGATCCGGAGCAACCGGTCGGTGCGCCTGACGGCCGCTGGTGTCGTTTTCGCTCGCCATGCGGCGCGGTTGCTGAGCCAGCTCAAGCAGGCGGAGGTGATCGCGGCACAGACCGCGAAAGGTGCCACCGGGCGGCTCAGCGTGGGGTCCGTCCCGTCGATGCTGTTTCTCGATCTGCCCGCCATTTTGCGGCAGTTCAAAGATGCCCACCCTCAGGTCGAGCTCGTACTGCATGAGCTCAATACGGCGCCTCAGCTTGAGCGTGTTGTCAAACATGAGCTGGACGTTGGGTTCATTCACGACGTGCCCCGACCAGACGTGGTGGAGGAATGTCTCATCGAAACCCAGCGGCTGGTTTGCTGCTTGCCCAGGGAGCACCGGCTTGCCGGTCGCAGCCAGATCTCTTTGGATCAGTTGGCCGGCGAGAATTTTCTCGTCTTCGCCCGTGAATATGCCGAAGCAAACTTCGATCGCATTTCCAAAATTCTTGAGGAACATGGGCTAAAGCCCTATACTGACTATCAGCTTCGCAACTGGTTCACCGTTGTCGCGCTGGTGGGGCAGGAACTCGGGGTCGCCATCGTGCCGGCCATCTTGGCGCGGATGAATCTCGGCAATGTCGTTTACGTGGACTTTCAGGGCGAGAACACCGAGCATAGTATCTCGATGATTTGGCATCGGGAGAGTGGAAACGAAGTGGTGCGCGAATTCATCCGTTTCGTGAAAAATTCGGAAATTGGATATGCGTCGGCCTAAGCGCTCACTCCGCATTTTATAGTTTGAAAATCTGGCTTACTCCTGCACCACATGCCTTTCTAAAACGGGCGCTTCGGCAACCTGTTTGAGCGGCGGTCTGACATAAGAACCGCCAGGATTCAAAAGGCCCTGGCGGGCCTGAGCCCAAGATCCGCCTCCTTTTTGCGGACTCCGTAAGGCGAACAACCCACCCCCTTTTGGCGCTTTCTGACGGCGAACCGGCGTCTACTCGGCCTGGAAACGCTCTCGTGTACCGGCCCGCTGGCGCTTTCGAGCGCCGGCGAAAACGTGCGTCCGCCTTTTCTCCCAATGCTCGAGGTCTGACGATCTTCACGTCGATAGGGAGATCAATATGGCGCAATACGAAATTCGTATTTGAGTATAGATCGGCGCTCGCTTTAGATGGCGCAAATAGTCGATTGGAAATTCGCTCAAATATTTGGCTTTTTCCAAGAAAATGGCTGCCTTGTGAGATTGGCTTCGACAATGTGGTTTGCGTTCGTCTTCCGTTTCTATCGATGGAAGACGGATTTACACGCTTAGGTTGCTTTTGGCTGTTTGGGGGCACCTCTCGGTCATTTCCAGCGATTGCGTTGTCCCGCTTTCCGGCAAGCGAGCGGCGGACATTGATCGGAAGGATCCTCTCGTAGGGATGCCTTCTGTGGAACGATCGAAAGCTCCCTTCTTCGTTGAAGGGAAGGTGAGTGCGCCTCTCTTTTTGAGAGATTGAACGGCGACCGCAAAAAGTCCTGTAAAGGACGCGTCTTTCGGCAGTTTTTGTAGACAAAATTGGCGTGACTTCGATGTTGTTGCCCTGGTGAGGAGAAAAGATGCACTTTACGCCGAGAGAAGTCGATAAGTTAATGATCTATACGCTCGCGCAGGTCGCCCAGCAGCGCAAAGATCAGGGCTTGAAGCTCAATCATCCTGAGACCGTATCTCTTATCTCCGTTGCAGCCTTGAACGGCGCCCGGGCGGGGAAGACCGTCGAAGAAGTGATGGAGATCGCCCGCAAGGAAATCACGCGCGACGACGTCATGGACGGAGTCGTCGAGATGATTCCGTACGTACAAGTCGAAGCAGTGTTCACGGACGGCAGTCGCCTCGTCACGATTCACGATCCTATTCAGTAAATGTGGGCCGGGAGGGCTTCAAGATGGCTGAAGTAACGACAAAGGCGCCGGTTGGAGGCTTGGTCCTCGCCGACGGCGACATCGAAATCAACGCCGGTTATCCGACGACAGTTCTGAAGGTCCGCAATACGGGCGACCGGCCGGTCCAGGTCGGCTCGCATTTCCACTTCTTCGAAGTGAACTCCGCCTTGGAATTCGACCGAGAACAGGCCTTTGGGAAACGCTTGAACATCCCGGCCACCACTGCTTTGCGCTTCGAACCGGGCGACGAGAAAGAAGTCACGCTGGTTCCCTATCAGGGCAAGCAGCGGGTCCTCGGCTTCAACGGTCTCGTCGATGGCTGGGTTGGCGACGAGAACTACGACAGTTCCCGCCCCCGGCTGACCGACGCGATGGAGCGTGTTCAGCGATACGGCTTCAAGAGCAAGGCCTAATCGCCCGACGTCGATCCGGTTTGAAAGGACTACGAAATGGCAACGATTTCCAGGCGGCAGTATTCGGATCTGTTCGGGCCTACCACCGGCGATAAGATCCGTCTCGGGGACACCGATCTTTACATCGAAATCGAGAAGGACCTGCGGGTATACGGCGAGGAAGCCGTGTATGGCGGCGGCAAGACGCTGCGCGATGGGATGGGCTTCGACAACGAGCTGACCAACGCGGCTGGCGCCCCGGATCTGGTTATCACCAACGTGACCATCGTCGATCCCATCCAGGGCGTCGTCAAGGCTGACGTGGGGGTGAAGGACGGCCTGATCTGCGGCATCGGCAAGGCCGGCAATCCGTCCACCATGTCCGGCGTGACGCCGGCGCTGGCGCTCGGCCCGGGAACCGACGCCATTTCAGGCGAACACCTCATCCTGACCGCCGGCGGCATCGACGCCCACGTGCACTTCATCTCGCCGCAGCAGGCGGACGCGGCCCTGAGCAACGGCGTGACGACGCTCTTCGGCGGCGGCATTGGCCCGACCGACGGGACCAACGGCACCACGATCACGCCGGGTACGTGGAATGTCGAGATGATGCTGCGCTCCTTCGACGGGTGGCCGGTCAATGCGGGCGTCCTCGGCAAGGGCAACTGTTCCGGTTCCGCGCCACTGAAGGAGCAAGTCCACGCCGGCGCGATGGGCCTCAAGATCCATGAGGACTGGGGAAGCACGCCGAGCGCGATCCGAGCCGCGCTGACGGTTGCGGACGAGTACGACGTGCAGGTCTGCATCCACACCGACACGCTGAACGAGGCGGGCTTCGTGGAGAACACGATCGCCGCCTTCGAAGGTCGGACCATCCATACTTACCACACGGAAGGCGCCGGCGGCGGCCATGCCCCCGACATCATCCGCGTGGCGGGTCTGTCGAACGTGATCCCGAGCTCGACCAACCCGACGCTGCCCTACGGCGTCAACTCCCAGGCCGAGCTGTTCGACATGACGATGATCTGTCACAACCTCAGCCCGAAGATCCCGACCGATGTGGCCTTTGCCGAAAGCCGTGTCCGGGCCGAGACGATCGCGGCCGAGAACGTGCTGCACGACATGGGCGCGATCTCGATCCTGTCGAGCGACAGCCAGGCGATGGGCCGGGTCGGCGAGAACTGGATGCGCACGATCCAGACCGCGCACCTGATGAAGGAGCGCCGCGGCGCCTATTCTGGCGACACCTCGGGTAACGACAACGAGCGCGTGCTGCGCTTCGTTTCCAAGGTGACGATCAATCCGGCGATCGCCCAGGGCGTGAACAGCGTTATCGGCTCGATCGAGGTCGGCAAGATGGCCGATCTGGTGCTTTGGGAGCCGGCCTTCTTCGGTGCGAAGCCGAAGCTGGTGATCAAGGGCGGCATGGTGTCCTGGGCACTGATGGGCGATCCCAATGCCTCGCTGCCGACGCCGCAGCCGGTAAGCTATCGTCCGATGTTCGGGGCAATGGGCTCGACGCTGCCGAAAACGCGGGTGACCTTCACCTCCAACGCCGCCTTCGAGGACGGGATCGTGGATCGCTACGATCTGAAGTCCCAGGTGGTGCCGGTCTACGGGACACGCACGATCAGCAAGGGCTCGATGGTTCGCAACGCCAGCCAGCCCACCATCGAGGTCAATCCCGAGACCTTCGCCGTGACGGTGGATGGGGTGCACGCAACCGTCGAACCGGCGGTGAACGTGCCGCTGACGCAGCTTCACTTCTTTAGCTGACGCAAGGGCTTCGGCTGCGGAGGGGCTACCTTCCGCAGCCGGGCCGCGGATCCGATGCCATGGGCGCCATCGATATCATGTGGATCTGCCTGGGCGGAGGCATCGGATCGCTGGCGCGCTGGCAGGTCGGAGCGCTCGTCGATGCGCATGTCGGGATGCGGTTCCGGCTCGGCACCTATGTCGCCAACGTCTCCGGCGCGTTCGTGATCGCCTACCTGTCGACGGCGTTCATGATCGGCTGGCAGCACCGGTATGGAGACATGATGTCCTCCTTCCTGCTCACTGGCCTGCTCGGTGGTTACACCACCTTCAGTTCGATGCAGCTCGACACCGTGCAGATGTCGGAAGAAGGGCGGCACGCCCTCGCGCTGTTTTACATCGTTTCCTCGATCGCGAGCGGCTTATTGGCGGCTGCGGCCGGGGTCGCGCTGGCTTCGATTTAGGGTGATCGGATGTGGTCGAAGATCATCCTGGTTTTTCTGGGTGGCGGCATGGGAGCCGTCGTCCGCGAATTCATCATTCTTCTTATTCCGCAGGCGCGCGGCGATTTCCCGACGGACATCTTCGTCGCCAACGTGGGGGCATCGTTCATTCTCGGGCTGACCTTCGGGAACCGGCGACTGAACCAGGTGTCGGACGAGTTCGTCCTTCTGGTGGGAACCGGGGTCATGGGCGGCATGTCGACATTCTCGACCTACGTTTACGGCGCCTACTCCGAGATGATGATGCCCGGCCACCTGTTGGTGGCCTCGCTCTATGTCGTGGCGAGCGCCGTCGTTGGCTATCTCGCGACCTGGCTGGGCCTCGCAGCGGCGAAGACACGGCGCCGCGCGGCATGAGTTTTCAAGCATTCGTTGGAGATCGACATGATCCTCGTTGAAGAGAAGCTCGGCAATCTGCACGACTCGGTCTGGCAGGAGCGTGCCCAGGCGGCGACGATCGATCCGCTCGTTATCGAGCAGTGGGAAGCGCCGAAGAACCGTCTGCGCAAGGCCAGCGAGGGCGGCGTCGAGCTCGCGATTTCGCTGCCCCGCGATCAGCACCTGCATGACGGCGATGTCCTTTACCACGATGCGCAGACGAACGTGATCGTCGTGGCGCGCGTGGCGTTGAAGGAGGTGCTGGTCATCGAGCTGGAGGGGTTGGACGAGCTGGCGCCGGTGGAGATTCTGCGCATCGCCTTTGAGCTCGGCCATGGGCTCGGCAACCAGCACTGGCCGGCCGTCATCAAGGGTTCGACGGTCTACGTTCCGCTCTCGGTCGATCAGAAAGTCATGGCCTCGGTCATGCGCACGCATGCCTTCGAGCATGTGAAGACCCGTTTTGCGCCGGGCGAGGAAATCGCCGCGAAGTTGGATGCCCGGGAGGTGCGGATGCTGTTCGCCGGCGCCGACGCCACGCCGCATCACCACCATCCCGACACGCACGAGCACGGGCATGGGCACCATCACCATGGCGCCCACGGGCCCGACCACTCACACGCATAGGGCGCGGGATGGGCCAGGACACTTCGCCCTTGGGGACGGCGACGGCCGGCATGGTGCGGCTCGGGCGCCTGCTGCAGTTTTCCGACTCGACGCTTCCCGTTGGGGCCTTCGCCTTTTCCAACGGATTGGAGTCGGCCATCCAGACCGGCGTGGTCGCGGATGCGGACAGCCTCGCGGACTATGTCGATCTCGTCGTGAGACAGGCGGCGCGCATGGACGGCATCGCCTTCCTCCATGCCTATCGGGCCGCTCGCCGCGACGACTACGAGGCCGTCGTCCAGGCCGATCGCGAGCTGTGGTGCCGCCGGGTGGGCGAGGAGCAGCAGCTCATGCTGTCGCGCATGGGCCGGAAACTCGCCGAGCTGGCGCTGAAGATCGATGCATTTCCTCAGCTTGATCGCTGGCTCGGAGATATCCGGTCAGGGGCGACGCCGGGCTGCTTCCCGATCGGTCAGGCGCTAGCCTTCGCGCACATGGGGGCGGAGGAGACCGAAGCCTTCGTCGCGCATCAATATGGCGTGGCCGCCATGATCCTCAGCGCGGCGGTGCGGCTGATGCGGATCGACCATCTCGCCACCCAGCGCATCCTGTTCGCGACCCAGTCGCGGGTGGAAGCGGATTATCTCGAGATTTGTGCGGCCGGGCTCGACGAGATGGCCGTCTTCGCACCGGTCTTCGATGTTCTCGTCGCGCATCACAGCAAAACACATCTCCGCTTGTTCATGAACTGAACTTCGGCTGTGGGAAAGGACCCGCAATGAAGAAGATTACGCGCATCGGTATCGGTGGCCCTGTTGGCTCCGGAAAGACGGCGGTCATCGAAACGATCACGCCGAGGCTGATCGAAATGGGGATCAAGCCGCTTATCATCACCAACGACGTGGTGACGACGGAAGACGCCAAGCAGGTGCGACGGACGCTGAATGGCGTCCTTGTGGAGGAAAAGATCGTCGGCGTGGAGACCGGCGCATGTCCGCACACCGCCGTGCGGGAAGACCCTTCCATGAACATCGCCGCCGTCGAGGAGCTGGAGGAGAAATATCCCGACAGCGACGTGATCCTGATCGAGTCCGGCGGGGACAACCTCACGCTCACCTTCAGCCCGGCGCTGGCGGATTTCTACATCTACGTCATCGACGTGGCCGCCGGCGACAAGATCCCGCGCAAGAACGGGGCGGGCGTGTGCCAGTCCGACATCCTGGTGATCAACAAGACCGATCTCGCCCCTTATGTCGGCGCCAGCCTCGAGGTGATGGACCGCGATTCCAAGCTGATGCGGGGCAAGAAGCCGTTCGTCTTCACCAACTGCAAGACGGGTGAGGGGATCGACACCTTGATCGATCTCATCATGGACATGGCTCTCTTCGACGTCACGCCCGTCGCAGCGGCGAAGTAAGACGGCCACGCGACACCATGAGCCTGCACGAGCGCCTCCGCCGGATCGACACGTTTTCGGAGCTGAGTGGTTTCCAGAGCGAGCCGCCGCAAATGCGTGCGGCCGGCCCAGGAAAGATCGGCGAGCTGAGGCTGGGGTTTACCCTGAAGCGCGGCCGCTCTGTGCTCTCCGATCTTTATCGCGTCGCCCCGTTGCTGGTTCAGCAGGCGCTTTACTGGGACGAGGCGATGCCGGAGCTGCCGATCTGTTCGATCATCTCGGTCGGCGGCGGCATTCTGCAGGGCGATCGCTATACGATCGACATCACCGTCGGCGAGGGGGCCTGCGCACACGTCACGTCTCAAGGGGCGAACCGCATCCATCAGATGGATGCCAACTACGCGTCCCAACATCAGACGGTCGTCCTGGAGGCCGGGTCATACCTGGAATATCTGCCGGACTTCACCATTCCCTACCGGGACTCCCGCTTCATCAGCGATACCGATCTCGTCGTGCATGACAGCGCTACGCTACTCTACGGCGAAATGACCATGTGCGGGCGCAAGCATCATCAGGCGAACGAGCGCTTCGGATTCGACCTTCTGCTGACGATGGTCAATGCCCGCCGTCCGGATGGGCAAAAATTGTTTTCCGAAAGACTTCTCATCGAAAAGAACAACGAGACGCTCGACTATGCCGCGGTCATGCGCGGCTACGACGTCTTCGCGAATATTGTGTGCATTACGCCACCCGAGATCGCCCAGAAGATCTGGGAGCGGATGGAGATCCACTTCGGAGACGATCGTCCGCGCGCGATCTCCGGCGTTTCGAGGCTGCCGAATGGTGCCGGCCTGATGCTGCGCGCGGTCGGTGTCGAGAGCTACGACGTGCGCGCTGAGGTTCGGCGGTTCTGGAAAATCGTTCGCGAGGAAGCGCGCGGGCACACGCTGCCGGCGGAATTTTTGTGGCGCTGAGCAGAAAAGAGGGGGTGTTGATCATGACCGAGAAAAGAAAAGATATCCTGACACAGTGCCTGCGCGGTGCTGGTCAAGTGTTCTTCATGGAAAACGCCTTGACCGGCGCGCTGTTTCTCGTCGCGATCGCCTATGCGAGCTACGCGGGCGAAAACTGGACGACGACGATCGGGGCCGTGATCGGCCTGGTCGTGGCAACCCTTACCGCCCGCTTTCTAGAGTGCGACGAGGAGTCCGTTACGTCCGGACTGTTCGGCTTCAACGGCGTTCTGGTCGGGATCGCGATCCCCACCTTTATCAGCGCTTCACCGGAACTCTGGTTCTATATCGTCATCGGCTCCGCCATGAGTACGGTCGTTACGGCGGCCCTCGGCGCCATGATCACCAAGAGCTGGGGCATTCCCGGTTCGACCGGACCGTTCGTGCTGACGGGCTGGCTGCTTGTTGCCGGCGCCTACACGTTCGGCGCGTTGGAAGTGTCCGGAGACCGGCCCGAACTGGTTTCGGACTATGTCCAGGGTGTCGCGACGATCCCGTCCAATCTGGAGCTTGTGCAGATCTTCTTCCGGAATATTGGCCAGGTTTTCCTTCTCGGCAACGAGATTTCGGGCGCCATTATTCTTGTCGGGATCTTCATCGCCTCACGACCCGCGGGAGTAGCGGCCGCGCTGGGGTCGGTGATCGCGATGGCGACGGCTATCGTCCTGCGTGCCGATCCGCACTCGGTGATCCAGGGTCTCTATGGCTTCAGCGCCGTTTTGACGGCCATGGCGGTCGGGGTGGTGTTCCTCAAGACTTCGGCGAAGGTCGTTGTCTATGCGTTGTTGGCGACGATCGTCACGGTGTTCCTGCAAGGGTCCTACGACGTGCTGACCTCTCCGCTCGGGCTGCCGTCTTTCACCGCGCCCTACGTGGTGACGATGTATCTCTTCATCGCGCCGAAGAAGTTGTTGGCGCCGCATCCCCACAGAGCTGTCGAAAATCATCTCGTGACGGAAAGCACAAGCTGACCGGCGCGCAAGCCAATCCACGCGGGCGCGGGCCGACGACCCGGAACGTCTAGATCGCGCTCGCTCGAATATCGATCGAACTCAAAAGGAAAGACAATGCACGGGATCAATGCGGGCGATACAGCCTTTGTCCTGATGTGTACGGCGTTGGTTTGCATGATGACGCCGGCACTTGCGCTGTTTTATGGCGGGCTGGTCAAGCAGCGCGATGTCTTGTCCATCATGATCCAGAATTTCGTCTGTATCGGCATCGTCAGTCTTATCTGGGTCTTCGGTGGCTTCAGCCTTGCGTTCGGTCCATCGATCAACGGTATTATTGGCGACATCCGCCCCTTCTTCGGAATGTACCACGTTGGGATAGAGCCAAATCCCACCTATGCGCCCAACATTCCGTTTATGATGGTGTTCGCCTACCAGATGATGTTCGCCATCATCACGCCGGCGCTGATGACGGGTGCGTTCGTCGGACGCTTCAAGTTTGGGGCCTACCTTTTCTTCGTCGCGTTTTGGACCATTCTCATTTACTTGCCGGCCGCGCACTGGGTCTGGGGCGGCGGCTTCCTCGCCAAGCTCGGCGTCGTCGATTTCGCGGGCGGCATCGTAATCCACACGTCGGCCGGATTTTCCGCGCTCGCCGCCGCCCGCTTCCTCGGAAAGCGCAAGGTCGCGGTCGGGGACCCGGAGAGCCAGCCTGCAAGCCTGCCGTTGGTGGCGCTGGGGGCGGGGCTGCTCTGGTTCGGATGGTTCGGCTTCAATGCCGGCGGCGCCTATGCCGCGGACGCGCTGGCCGTCTATGCCTTCACCAACACCATGCTCGCCGGTGCGGTGGCCATGCTGGTGTGGATGGCCTGGGAATGGCTTGAAACGAGACGAGCCTCGTTCTCCGGCGTTCTCGTCGGCGCGGTCACCGGCCTTGCGACCATTACGCCGGCCGCCGGTTACGTGGAGCCTATCGCTGCCCTGTTGATCGGCGCGATCGGCGCGACGGTCTGCTTCAATGCGAAATATGTCCAGAAGTGGCTCAAGGTCGACGACACGCTTGAAGTCTGGCGCGCCCACGGCGTGGGTGGCATGACCGGTGCGATCCTGATCGGTGTGGCGGCGAGTTCGCACATCAATGCGGTGTCGGCGAGCACGCATCAGCTTCTGGTTCAAATTCTCGCTGTGGTCGTTGTCGCGGTCTATTCCTGGATCGTCACCATGATCATCTTAAAGGTTTTGGCAGCATTCGGACACTTGCGCGTCTCCGATGATCTTCAGGAAGAAGGTCTGGATGAAAAGATGTATGGAGAGCGTGCCTTCAATCTTTGGAACATGAAGAACGACATCAATAAATAGAGGTCTTTCTTTCGCTCAGGCGTGCTGGTTCCGGGTCGAGGTGGTCCGGAACCAGTATTTCTTTGGGTGGCGGGCGAGCGGCAGGAAACACTGTGGATATCAGTGTCATCATCTTCCTCCTGGTCTATCTGGCGCTGGCGCTGGGTTATCTGCCGGGCTTCCGGGTCGATCGCACCGGTGCGGCGGTGGCCGGCGCGCTCGCCATGATCGGTTTTCGCCAGATCACGGACGAGGGGGCCTGGGCGGCCATCGACTACCACACGATCGGCCTGCTCTTCGGCCTGATGATCGTGTCGGGAGCCTTCACCGTGTCGGGCTTCTACTCCGCGGTTGCCGAAAAGATCGCCTCGCTGCGCGTGTCGCCGCCCGTCTTGCTGGCATTTCTGGTGGCGGCGAGCGGAGGATTGTCCGCTGTCTTGACCAACGATGTCGTCGTGGTCGCCATGACGCCGTTGTTGGTGACGATCACCATGTCACGCGGCTTGAATCCGACGCCGTTTCTTCTTGGCTTTTGCTTCGCAAGCAATACCGGGTCGGTCGCGACCATCATCGGTAGCCCGCAAAACATGATTGCCGCGCAGACGCTTGGCCTGTCGTTCCTCGGGTTCATGAAGGTCGCGTTCGTCCCGGCGTTGATTTCCTTGCCGCTCGTGTGGGGGATGGTTTCGCTGCTTTATCGGCGCAGGTGGACCTTGCAGGCCTCCGCGGCGGGTGAAGCCGCTCGCGTCGACGTGCCGCGAAGCCCGCGACATGATCTTGGGGAAACGGCAAAGGCCGGCATCGTCACGATCGCCGTCATCGCCGCCTTCGTCTTTTCCGACTGGCCGCGAGAGATGATCGCGTTGTCGGCGGCCGCAATCATCCTGGTCAGCCGCCGGGTCTCCTCCAAAGAGGTGCTGGGGACTGTCGATGGCAACCTGCTTCTGCTTCTGGCGGGGCTTTTCGTCGTCAACGCGACGCTCGCCCAGGCCGGGTTGCCGCAGAAGGTGATCCATGACCTGCAGTCGTCGGGGCTCGACCTCACCGATCCGTCGATTTTGTTTCTGGTCTCATCGGTGTTGAGCAACGTCGTCGGCAACAACCCGGCGGTGATGCTGCTGGCGCCATTTCTTCCGCACACCGGAAATGTCGACGCGCTCGGCGCGGCGCTCGCCCTCGGAACCGGCTTTTCCAGCAACCTGATCATCTTCGGAAGTCTTGCCGGCATCATCGTGGTGGAGCAGGCGGCAGGTCGCGGCATCAAGATTGGAATGCGCGAATTCTGTCGTGCCGGCATTCCGGTTTCGGTCCTGTGCATGGTGCTGGCACTTGGCTGGATCGCGTTTCTGACAATGAGCGCGCCGGGTCTTTCCGACAACGATCAAGGGCGGAAGCCGGCCAGCCTTGGCGTTTTGCAGGACGCCGCGGCGAGGGTGGACGAACCGCATCGCGTGCCTGTGGCCGATTTGCGGACGGCCCAGCAATGGATCGGGAGCCCCATGTGACCGTGCTTATCAAAGCCTCGGTGCACGCGGCGATGTGAGGGCCGAAGCCAATCGGCAGACAAGGGAAAGGTTTCAACCGCGCTGTATTCCGAAAACTGTCGGAAGCGGCACAACACCCAAGAGGATAAAATGCGATTTACATCTTCATCGGTCGCTGGCTCGCTTGCAGGCTTGATCGGTATCGTCGCTCTGGCGACGCCGGCCATGGCGCATTTCCAAGAGCTCATCCCGTCCCGGGACGTGCTGCCGGAAGGCGGTGAGGTCACCGTGGATATGGTCTTTACCCATCCCTTCGATGGCGGGCCGGTGATGACCATGAAGAAGCCGGCGCGGCTCGGGGTCTATTCCGGCGGCGAGGTCGTCGATCTTCTGCCGAAGATCACTGAGACATCGCAGGAAGGCGTCACGGCTTGGAGCGTTACGGACACGCTCGTCGAGCCCGGCGCGTCGATCTTCTTCGTGGAGCCGCAGCCTTACTGGGAGCCGGCGGAAGGAAAGTTCATCGTTCACTACACCAAGACCGTCGTCGACAGCTACGCCTCGGGTGAGGGGTGGGACGACCTGGTCGGACTTCCGGTGGAGATCCAGCCGCTGACCCGGCCGACGGGCGTGTGGGCCGGCAACGTCTTCTCCGGTGTGGTGCTCAAGTCCGGCGAGCCGGTTCCGTTCGCCGAGATCGAGGTGGAGTTCATCAACGATGGATCCGTTGAGGCGCCGAACGATGCCTTCGTCACGCAGGTCATCAAAGCGGATGCCAACGGCACCTTCACCTACGCCATGCCGCGCGCCGGCTGGTGGGGCTTTGCCGCCCTGCTCGAAGGCGACGAGGCGATGACGTCCCCGGAGGGCGAGCAGGTTCCGGTGGAACTCGGCGCGCTGATGTGGGTGAAGGCGACCACCATGGGAGAGGAATGACCCGACGTGGCTCACATTCCTGACGGCATCCTGTCGGCTCCGGTTCTCGTTGGCGGTGCGGTCGTTGCCGCGGCCGGCCTGGCCTTTGGCCTGCGCCGGCTCGACGACAGGGCGATCCCCAAGGTCGCGATCCTGTCCGCCGCCTTCTTCGCCGGATCGCTGATCGCGGTGCCCGTCGGGCCGTCGAGCGTCCATCTTCTGTTTGCGGGGTTGATGGGCATCATGCTCGGCCCCGCAACCTTCCTGGCCGTGGCGATCGCGTTGTTGCTTCAGGCGCTGCTGTTCGGTTTCGGCGGGCTGACGACGCTGGGCGTCAACATGGTCAACATCGCTCTCCCCGGCGTGCTGTTGGCGGCGGTGCTTGGCCCCGCGATCCGCTCGACGAAGTCGGCCGGAGTCCGCCTCGCGCTGGCCGGTCTCGTCGGCGGGCTGTCCGTTTTGGGCACCGGTGGCCTCGTGGCGCTGTCGATCTGGCTCTCTTCGCCGGACTATACGCCGGTGGCTGCAGTGCTTTTGGCGACCTACGTGCCGCTCGCCATCGGGGAGGCCTTCGTGACGGCGACGGTGGTGACGTTCCTCGCCCGCATCCAACCCGATGCCTTGAGGTGGGCGCAAACATGATCCGGCGGCTCGTTATCGGCTTGGCGGTGGTTCTGGCTTTGACCGCACCTGCCGCCGCGCACAAGCTTAAGGTCTTCGCGGCCGTGAAGGGCGAGGCCGTGATGGGTTATGCCTTCTTCATCGGGGGAGGGCGGGCGAAAAAGACACCCTGGGTGGCCAAGGACGGCGAGGGTGCCGTGATCGCCGAAGGCAAGACGGACGAGGAGGGGAACTTCCGGTTCGTCCCGCCACCGTCGCTTGCGTCCGCCATCACCATAACGGTCGATACCCAGGAAGGGCATATCGCGTCCGCCACGCTCGCCGCGTCGCGCTTCGGGGCGGTTCCTGCTGCGGCGTCGGATGCACCCGCTGACGTATCCGCGACCGACGACGCGTCGGAGGCGGGAAAAGAGGACATCGCCGCGTTGGTCGATGCGGCCGTTCAGCGCCAGGTCGAGCCGTTGCTGGAACGGATCGAGGAGATGGACGCTCGGTTGCGCTTCGCCGATATCCTGTCGGGGATCTTTCTGATCATCGGCTTGGCGGGAATGGCGCTTTGGGCGCGGGGGCGCTTGCGATGATCCTGCCGAAGGACGAGCGGTTGCGCCTGGTCGCCGCCTTTGTGCTGGTGGCGGCGCTTTCCCAGGTCGAGGATATCCGGACGGCCGCGCTCGCATTGGGGGTGGCCTGCCTCGTTGCGCTGATCGAGCGAACGAACAGGCGTTTGTGGCGGCGCCTGCTCCATGTGGAAGGCTTTGTGCTTCTGTTGTTTCTGTCGCTGCCTTTCAGCGTGGCCGGTACGCCGCTTTTCTCCGTCGGTCCGCTGACGGCGACAGTTGAAGGCGCGATCCGCGCGGGACTGGTCGCCTGCAAGGTCTCGGCCTCGGTGCTGATCGTGATGACGCTCCTCGGACCGATCGAGCCCACGCGGATCGGGGCCGCGATGCAGGCCCTGCGCGTGCCGGACACCATCGTCCGGCTGTTCGTCACGACGGTGCGCTATCTGTCGATCCTTCGCGAGGAGGCGCTTCGCCTGCACGAATCCATGCGGGCGCGGGCGTTCTCGCCCCGATCGAACCGCCATACCTGGCGCAGCTACGGCTATCTGATCGGCATGTTGCTGGTCAGGGCGCTCGAACGCGGCAAGCGGGTCGAGGAGGCGATGCTGTGCCGGGGCTTCAGCGGACGTTTTCTGCACACGGCACTGCCAGCGCCGGCCGTCGGTGACTGGATCGGCTTCTCCCTGCTCGCGGCCTTGTCGGTCGTCATGTTGATATCGGGGTGGCCATGACCGCGCTTCTGAGCCTCGGCGATCTGACCGTGAGCCGCAATGGCGTGCCGGTTCTCCGGAAGGCCTCCCTGGCGCTTCACCAGGGCGAGCGTTTGGCGATCGTCGGGCCCAACGGGGCTGGCAAGACCACGCTTTTGCGAACGATCGTCGGCTTGGAGCGTGCGGAGGCAGGCACTGTTTGCCTGTTCGGCGACGTGTGCAGCGAGGAAAAGCATTTCCGTGCTTTGCGCCCCCGCATCGGCTTCCTGTTCCAGGAGAGCGACGATCAGCTCTTCTCGCCGACCGTGATCGAAGACGTCGCGTTCGGTCCGCTCAACATCGGCTGTAGCGAGGACGAAGCCCGATCCCGAGCAACGGAGGCGCTCGCCAAGCTCGGGATCGCCCACTTGGCCGATCGGTTCAGTCACCGGCTGTCGGGCGGGGAAAAGCGGCTGGCGTGTCTGGCCGGCCTGTTCGCCATGCGCCCGGACGTGCTGCTTCTCGACGAGCCGACGAACGGGGTGGACGCGGTCAACGGCCGGACCTTGTTCTGCGCCCTTCGGGACTTCGAAGGGGCGATCCTACTGGTTTCCCACGACAGCGCATTCGTCGCCGAATTGGCGAGCCGGGCGATGCTTCTGGAAGACGGACGGCTGCAAGACGCGGAGATCCACTCCCATGCGCATGTCCACACGCACGCTCACGTCCACGCGCGCAACGGTGACGTTTCGAAGCGGTCCGATCCGGACACGTGAATATTCCAATCCCGCTGAGTCTCAATATCGGGCTGCGGCGGTTCTCCGGAGGTCAGAATAATGGGCGTTTATGTTCCGAGCTATCGACGCGACGATGGTTGCGGCGCCGAGGTCCCGTCCTTTCAACTGGGGGCAAGCATGTCTTTTCATTCGAAGACGTTTCTCGCGCGGCAGACGAATTGTTCAGTATTGCATGAGCATCTTCATGGGGGCGGGCATGCCTGCGGCTGCGGCGGGCCGGCCGCGCTGGCCGTCAGCGAGAAGGTGACGGCCGATTTCTCCCGCCGCGCCCTGCTGGTCGGGGCGGCGGCGGCCTCGGTCGCGCCCTTTCTCGGCCTGAAGGCGGACAA
>NZ_JABJVY010000014.1:0-127447 GCF_040750475.1 Amorphus sp. 3PC139-8
CACATGGCGTCACGTCGGGCATCTCGTCCAGACCATCCCATCCGACGAATGCGCCAACTACTTCCAAAACGCAGGATACGCTTCCGTCACAAAATGACACGCTCTAGCGCCGTAAACCTTCACACACCGAGATAGCGGGCCTGGGCCTCGGCGTCGTCGGCGAAAGCGGCCATCGTGCCGCTGTAGGCGACGCGACCCTGCTCCAACAAGATCACGCGGTCGGCGACGGTTCGGGCGAACTCCAAATTCTGTTCCGACAGCAGCACCGATAGGCCCTCCGCCTTGAGCGCCCCGACCGTTTCCGCCATCTCCTTCACGATCAGCGGCGCGACGCCCTCCGACGGTTCGTCGAGCAGGAGAAGCAGTGGATTGCCCATGAGCGTGCGCGCGACCGAGAGCATCTGCTGTTCGCCGCCCGACATGGCGCCGCCGCGTCGACCGGGCATTCGAGCCAGGTTCGGAAACAACCGAAACAATGTCTCCGGCGTCCAGACCGGCGCGGAGCTGCCATCCGGCCAAGTGCGCGGGGGGTGGCGGCCGATGTCGAGGTTCTCCTCCAGCGTGAGGCCGGTGAAGATGCGCCTCTCCTCCGGGACATAGCCCAGCCCAAGCCGTGCGATGCGATGGGGCGGCAAAGTGTCGATTGCCTGGCCCAGAAAGCGGATGTCGCCGCGTCTGCGGTCGACCAGGCCCATGATCGACTTGAGCGTGGTCGACTTGCCGGCGCCGTTGCGACCCATCAGGGCAACGACCTCGCCCCTGCCAACCGTGAGCGACACGTCAAACAGGATCTGCGCCGCGCCGTACCAGGCGGAAAGCGCCTTCACCTCAAGAGCGGAACGCGCAGACGGGGACACCGGTGTGCCGCCCGCATCCGGCTCCCCGTCGATCATGCTCATGTCTCCGCCTCCTCCGGACCGCCCAAATAGACGGCCTGGACATGCGGGTCGGCGCGGATTTCCTCCGGCGTGCCGCTGGCGATCAACCGTCCGGCGGCAAGCACGAGAATACGGTCGGCAAAGGCGAACACGACGTCCATCGAATGCTCGGTGAAAAGCACCGCAACGTCGCCCTCGGCGACCACGTCGCGGGTCAGCGTCACCAAGGCGGCGCGTTCGTTCGGCGCCATGCCGGCGGCGGGTTCGTCCATCAGAAGCAGGCGCGGCCGGCCGGCAAGCGCCACGGCAAGTTCCAAGCGCTTAACGTCGCCATAGGCGAGCGCACGGGCGGGCCGATCGGCGGCATCGGCAAGGCCGACGCGGGCGAGCAGCGCCTGCGCTTCATCGCGCTTTTGACGCGGCAGGCTGGCGAAGGCGGGCCAGCGAATGGCGCGCGCCGCCGAGACGAGCGCCATCTGAACATTTTCGACGACGGTCATGGTCGGGAAGGTCGCGGCGATCTGGAAGGTCCGCCCCACGCCTTGGCGAAAAAGCGCGCGTGGCGGCAATCCCCCGACGCGCGCGCCGAACAACCGGACCTCGCCCGCATCGGCGGCAAGCTGGCCGTTGACGATGTTGAAGCAAGTCGACTTGCCGGCCCCGTTCGGCCCAATCAGGGCCACGACTTCGCCGGCTTCGACCGAAAAGCTCACGTCCTCGAGCGCGATGACGCCACCGAAGCGTTTGGTGAGATGCTCGACCGCAAGCACGCTCATCGCGCCCTCCGCGGTTTGAACCGGGAAAGCGCGGCCATCCCGCCCATGATCCCACCGGGCAGGAACAGCACGATCACCAGCAGGATTCCGCCAAGGGCCGCCCGCCAATAATCGGTCAAACGCGACACCGTGTCGGCGAGCCAGGTAAAGGCGGTCGCACCGACGATCGGGCCGGCCAGCGACTGAATCCCGCCCAGGAGCACCATGGCGAGGCCATCGACCGACTTTGCGATCGAGGCGATCTCCGGCGAGACCGAGCCCTTGGCGAAGGCAAACAGCGCGCCTGCGAGCCCCGCCGCCGCGCCCGCCAGGATGAAGGCGAACCAGTGGATCCGGACCACATCGATGCCGATCGCCTCGGCCCGCAGCGGCGAGTCGCGCCCGGCGCGCATGGCATAGCCGAAAGGCGAAAACACCACGGCCCTCAGACAAAGAAGCCCGCCAACTGTGACCGCCAGGGCCAGAAGATAGGTGCCGGCGCGACTATCGAAGGGAGCTGCCGGCCACACCCCGAACAGACCGTTGGAGCCGCCTGTCACATCCTCCCATTGGTAGAGGATCGACCAGACGATCTGGGCGAAAGCGAGCGTCAACATCGCCAGATAGACGCCAGACAAACGCACGCAGAACCAGCCGAACAGCACCGCACCGAGCCCGCCGGCCACCGGCGCGAGAAACATGGCCGGACCCATGCCAAGGCCGAGCTTGGTAACGGCGATCGCGCTGGCATAGGCGCCAAGGCCGAAATAGGCGGCATGGCCGAACGAATGAAGCCCCGCCGGCCCCATGATAAAATGCAGGCTGGCCGCGAACAGGACGGCGATCAGAATATCGGTGCCGAGCACCAGGGCATAAGGCGCATCGGCGGCGGCGACCGGCAGCATCGCCAGGGCCGCGACGACAACCAGCGCGGCCGCACGCAGCGGCAGGGAGGCCGGACGTAGCGGCGCCTCGGGTTCGCCCGGTGCCCGCACCGGGGCCGGAGGCGCTCCGAGAAGCCCGTAAGGCCGGATCACCAGCACCACCGCCATGACGACGAATTCGGCGACCAAAGTGAACTTGGAGACGTTCACCGCCATCCCGAACAGCTCGATCCGGCCAATGCCGATGCAAAGTGCCTTGATCTCCGCAATCAGGATCGCGGCGAGAAACGCGCCCGGTAGCGAGCCCATTCCCCCAACGACCGTGACCACGAAAGCATCAGCGATGACATCGAGGTCGAGGGTCAACGTCGCCGGCTGGCGCGGTAGCTGGACCGCGCCTGCGAACCCGGCGAGACCCGCGGCAAGCGCGAACACGGCCGTGAAGAGCAACGCCTGATTCACGCCCAGGGCCGCCACCATTTCCCGGTCTTCCGTCGCCGCCCTAATGAGGCGGCCGAAACGGCTTTTGGTCACGAGAAGATGGAGTCCGAGCAGCACGACGGGACCGACGGCGATCAGAAACAGATCGTAGCTCGGAAAGCGCCGACCCAGGATCGTCACCGCGCCGGTCAAACCTGGCGCGCGCGGTCCCAACAGATCTTCCGGACCCCAGATCGCCAAGGCGGCATCATTGAGGACCAGAAGCACGGCAAAGGTGGAAAGAAGCTGGAACAGCTCCGGTGCCCGATAAAGCCGGCGCAGCACCAGAATTTCGATTACCGCGCCCAGCAGCGCAATCGCGAGCGCGGACGCGACGAGGCCGCCCCAGAACCCAAGTACGCCACCGATGGCGGTCGCAAACGACCAGGCCGCGTAGAGCCCCAGCATCATGAACGAGCCGTGGGCGAGATTGACGATTCGCGTCACGCCGAAGACGAGCGACAGCCCGGCGGCCACCATGAACAAGGTGGACGCTTGCGCCAGCCCATTGAGAGCTTGGAACAGGAGGCCGTCGAGCGTCATCGGCGTTCAGGCGCCGCCGGAAATTCGGCCCGGTGCCGAGCCGGCTTCAGTCGGCCGGCCTGAGTTTGCGCACCGTTTCATCGTCCGGCAGCACCTCGTCGCCGGCAACATAGCGGAAATCGACCATCCGGCCCTTGCCGTCGACCAAATCCAGGCTCCCGACATAGGCTCCGAGCGTCGACTGGTGGTCGACCGGGCGGAAGGAAATCTCGCCGAACGGCGTTTCCACTTGCAGTCCCTCGAAGGCCTTGATCAGCGCTTCGGTGTCCGTGCTTCCAGCCTTCTCGATGCCTGCCGCCAGCGCCTTGATGGTGGAATAACCCACCACGGAGCCAAGCCGCGGATAGGTGTCGAACTTATCGCGATACGCCACCAGGAACGCGTCGTGAGCGGACGTTTCTATCCCATACCAGGGATAGCCGGTCACGGCCCAGCCGGTCGGCGTGTCTGCGCCAAGCGGATCGAGATATTCCGGCTCGCCAGTGAGCAAGCTCACGACCGCCGTCTCGTCGAAAAGACCGCGCGTCTGGCCTTCGCGCACGAACTGCGCGAGATCTCCGGCGAACAGGACGTTGAAGATGCCGTCCGGATTGCTGTCGGCGATTGCCTGGACCACGGCGCCGGCATCGATCTTGCGCAAGGGCGGCGCCTGTTCGCTAACGATCTCCGCGTCCGGCACACGTTCCTTCAGGAGCTCCTTGAAGGTCTCTGCGGCCGAGGTGCCATATTCGTAGTTCGGGTAGACCAGCGCCCAGCGTTTGGCGCCGGACTGTTCCACCGCGTCCATCAGCATGGCAACCTGCATGTAGGTCGAAGGCCGAAGACGGAAGGTATAGCGGTTGCCGTTCTCCCAGGTGAGCTTATCGCTCAGAGGCTCGGAAGCCAGGAAGAACACTTTGCGCCGCTTGGCATATTCCGACACGGCAAGACCGATATTGGAAAGGAAGGTACCGGCGAGGACATCGACACCCTCGCGCGCAACCAGCTCATCGGCGGCCCGCACGGCATCGCCTGGCGTGGCTCCATCGTCGCGGGCGATCACTTCCAGCGGCTTGCCCAACACGCCACCAGCGGCATTGACCTCCTCGACAGCGAGCTCCATGCCCTTCGAATAAGGTTCAAGAAACGCCGGTATCGCCTTGTAGCTGTTAAGCTCTCCGATCTTGATCGTGTCGTCTGCCGCGCTCGCCCCCGTGGCCGCGAGCGTTAGCGCCGCCGCCGCAAAGGCTGCGATGCGAATGCGTGCCGTCATGATGTTCTCTCCCTATCCGCCGACAAGTCGGCCGCTGCCGATTGTTCGTCGGACCCCATGTCATGCGCCGGAAACCACTCTCACATGCTCTCTTGGTCCGGACATATGCTCAGATTGAGCATCCCCAAGTCGCGAACCGCTTGCAAGGCCCCCACCGGGACCCAGCAATGCACACCCGGCAGGGCTTCGCCAAGACGGGAGAGCATGCTGAGCTTTGACGCATGGGAGGAAGGGACGGAAAACCGCTGCGCACTTTTCCTGGCTTTGGCTTTTCCTCCGCAAAGCCGGACGGAAAACCGCTGCGCACTTTTCCTGGCTTTGGCTTTTCCTCCGCAAAGCCGGACGGAAAACCGCTGCGCACTTTTCCTGGCTTTGGCTTTTCCTCCGCAAAGCCGGACGGAAAACCGCTGCGCACTTTTCCTGGCTTTGGCTTTTCCTCCGCAAAGCCGGACGGAAAACCGCTGCGCACTTTTCCTGGCTTTGGCTTTTCCTCCGCAAAGCCGGACGGAAAACCGCTGCGCACTTTTCCTGGCTTTGGCTTTTCCTCCGCAAAGCCGGACGGAAAACCGCTGCGCACTTTTCCTGGCTTTGCTCTCCACCAGCGCGCGACCGCGCGCCGGCCACACTTGGCCGCCCACCCGGAGCCGGTGAGCGAAGCGAACTCGGCGTGAGGGAAAAGAGTTTTAACAATCCAACGTCTGGTGGCGTTCCCAATCGGTCAAGTGGCGCGAATAATCCGTCCACTCCGCCATCTTCATCTTCACGTAGGAGGAGGAAAAGTCCCCGCCGAGCCGCTCCTTCAAGGCCCCGTCGGCATCGAACGCACGGATCGCGTCGATCAGATAGAGCGGCAGTTTGCGCGCCTCCACCGTGTGTCCGTCGGTGTACATATTGACGTCGAGCAACGGTGCCCCCGGATCGGCGGAGCCATCGATCCCGTTTAGGCCAGCAGCCAGGAACGCCGCCAGCATCAAATACGGATTGGCGGAGCCATCCGGCAAGCGGAACTCGAACCGGCCCGGATCGGGCACACGCACCATGTGGGTTCGATTGTTGCCAGTCCAGGTGATGGAATTCGGCGACCAGGTGGCCCCGGAAGCGGTCACCGGCGCGTTGATGCGCTTGTAGCTGTTGACCGTCGGATTGGAGAGCGCACAGATGCCTTCCGCGTGGGCCAGAACGCCCCCAAGGAAGGAAAGCGCCAGCGCGGAGAGGCCGAGATCATGGCCCTCATCCAGGAATAGGTTGGTCGCCCCCTCCCGGTCCCAGACCGAGACATGGGCATGGCAGCCATTGCCGGTGAGATCCGCAAACGGCTTCGGCATGAAGGTCGCACGCAGGCCGTGCTTTTCCGCAATCGACTTCACCATGAACTTGAAGAAGGCGTGCCGATCGGCAGTGACCATGGCATCGGCATAGTCCCAGTTCATTTCGAACTGGCCGTTGGCGTCCTCGTGGTCGTTCTGGTACGGCGCCCAGCCGAGCGAAATCATCGCATCACAGATCTCCGACACGACGTCGTAACGCCGCATCACCGCCGACTGGTCATAGCAGGGCTTGGCGTCCACATCGCGGGGATCGGAAATCGCGTCGCCTGACGGATCGATCAGGTGATATTCGGCCTCCACGCCGGCCATCATGCGATAGCCGCGGCGCGCCGCCTCGTCGAGAAGCGTCGCCAAGACCCGCCGGGGCGCCTGCTCCACGGGTTTGCCATCCATGACGAGATCGCTCGCGACCCAGGCGACCTCCGGGTTCCAGGGGAGCTGGATCACCGTCGTCGCATCGGGAACGGCGAACATGTCCGGATCGGCCGGCGACATGTCCAGGTAAGTCGCAAAACCGGCAAATCCGGCCCCGTTCTTCTGCACGGCCCCGATCGCCGTCGCAGGAACCAGCTTTGACCGTTGCACGCCGCGCAGGTCGGTGAAGTTTATGAGGAAATATTTGACGCCCTTCTCGCGGGCGAACGCGGCGAGGTCGGTCATGGTCTCAAGGTCCTCTGGATTGGGTTCGGTCTTCGCGGGAGTGGAGGAAGGGATTGGTTGGTCTGGTTGACGCAGGGCTTCTCCGGCCCTTTGCCGCAACTTCGGACGGCAAAGCGGCTTCCGCTTCGCCTTGTAGCGCTCAGAACCCTTGTCCGGGGATCCAACCCGTACCGGCAAGCGGCACCCGAGCCATGGCGGCGGCTTCAATCGTGAGCGCCTGCAGGTCTTCCGGCTCCAGATGATGGATGTGGCTTTTGCCGCAGGCCCGGGCGAGCGTCTGTGCCTCCAGCGTGAGCACGCGGAGATAGTTCGCCAGTCGATGACCGGCCTTGACCGGGTCCAGCCGTTTCTCCAGCTCGGGGTTCTGGGTTGTGATGCCGGCGGGATCGTTGCCGGCCTGCCAGTCCTCGTAGAAGCCCGCGGCGGTGCCGATCTTCTCGTACTCGTCTTCCAGGTCCGGCCGGTTGTCGCCGAGCGCGATCAGCGCCGCCGTGCCGATGGAGACGGCATCGGCACCGAGCGCGATCGCCTTGGCCACATCAGCGCCGGTGCGGATGCCCCCCGACACGATGAGCTGCACACCGCGCCGGTGAACGCCGAGCTCCTTCAGCGCATCCGCCGCAAGCCGCACCGCCGGCAGGGTCGGGATTCCCACGTGCTCGATGAAGCACTCCTGCGTCGCCGCAGTGCCGCCCTGCATGCCATCCACCACGACGACATCCGCGCCGGACTTCACGGCCAGCAGCGTGTCGTAGTAGGTCCGCGTCGCACCGACCTTTACGTAGATCGGCTTTTCCCAGCCGGTCAGCTCGCGCAGCTCCTCGATCTTGATCTCCAGGTCGTCCGGCCCGGTCCAATCGGGATGGCGGCAAGCGGAACGCTGGTCGATATCTTCGGGCAGCGTGCGCATTTCGGCAACGCGCTTGGTGATCTTCTGGCCGAGCAGCATACCGCCGCCACCGGGCTTGGCGCCCTGCCCCACCACCACCTCGATCGCATCTGCTTTTCTGAGATGGTCCGGGTTCATGCCGTAGCGCGACGGCAAAAGCTGATAGACGAGCTGGTTCGAATGCCCGCGCTCCTCGTCGGTCATGCCGCCGTCGCCGGTGGTGGTGGAGGTACCGACCTCGTTCGCCCCGCGCCCCAGGGCCTCCTTGGCCCGCGCCGACAGGGAGCCGAAGCTCATGCCGGCGATGGTGATCGGAATTTGCAGGTGCAGCGGCTTCTTGGCGAAGCGCGAGCCAAGCACCACGTCGGTGTCGCAGCGCTCCCGATAGCCTTCCAGCGGATAGCGCGACATGCTGGCGCCCAAGAACACCAGATCGTCGAAATGCGGCACCGCCCGCTTCGCGCCGAAGCCGCGGATACGATAGATGCCCTCGTTCGCCGCGCGCTGGATCTCGTGGATCGCGGCGCGGTCGAAGAGATGGGATTCCCTGAGATGAGGCGCAGGCTTGGTCATCATCGATCCTTCCAGGCCGGCGCCCACTCCGGGAGAGCCAGCCGTTCGATCTTGGCATCTGCGATCATGCAAACGGTCGGCCGTCAGTAGCTGCCGACGTTGTCGATCTTGAAATTGTAGAGCTGGCGAGCGGAGCCGAACCTGCGGAAGCTCGCCGGATCACCGGTGAGGCCCGCGCGGGCAAGCAGTTCCGCAACCGTCTTGCGGTCGTCCTCGGTCATCTCCTGCTCCTCGCAGTCAGCGCCGAGCTTGCCGGTCTTGCCGGCGACGTAGATGACGGCCTCGTAAAGGCTGTCGCCGAGCCCATCCTCCGCATCGCCGCAGACCACCAGCCGGCCGGCCTGGGCCATGAAGGCGGAGTTGTGGCCGACCGAACCCTTCACCACGATGTCGATCCCCTTCATGGAGATGCCGCAGCGTGCCGAGGCCGAGCCTTCAATCACCAGCAGCCCGCCATGGCCGGTGGCCCCGGCAGATTGGCTGGCGTCGCCCTTCACCCGGACCAGGCCGGACATCATGTTCTCCGCAACCCCGACCCCGGCATTGCCCTCGACCGTGACGGTCGCGTTCTGGTTCATGCCGGCGCAGTAGTAGCCGACATGACCGCGCAGGGTGACGGCGATCGGCGCCGTCAGGCCGCAGGCAAGCGCATGGCGCCCGCCCGGATGCAGCACCTCGTAGGCCGCATTCGAACGCGGAGCCTCCGCCTGCAGGCGGGCGTTCAAGTCCCTTGTGGTGGTCGTGGCGAGATCGATCGCATCCATGGCTGTCAGGCTCGTCCCCAAGCGTAGACGGTGGCGGGCCGCGGTTCCCATACCGTGGCGGTCTCGATACCCGGCAGACCGGCGAGCGCTCGGAACTCCGAGGCCATCGCCACCCAATCGTCGGTCTCGGCCATAACGGCCGGCTTGCAGGCGATCGGGTCGCGCAGCACGGCAAAGCCGTCCTTTGTCCCAATCGCGAAGGTGTAGAAACCGTCGAGATCGACAAGCGCGGCTTCCAACGCCTCCGCGAGGTTCGCGCCTTCCGACAACCGCCAGGTCAGATAGGCGGCGGCGACTTCGGAGTCGTTGTCGGTCTGGAACGGGATGCCCTTATGGGTAGCAAGCCACTCCCGCAGGCCATTGTGGTTGGAGAGCGAGCCGTTGTGCACCAGGCAGAGATCGTCACCGGTGTTGAAGGGATGCGCCCCCTCTGTCGAAACCGCACTCTCCGTCGCCATCCGCGTGTGGCCGACGGCGTGGCTGCCCGCCATGCCCTGCACCAGGAAACGCTGAAGCACATCCTTCGGCAGGCCGATGTCCTTGTAGATCTCCAGCGAGCGGCCAGCGCTCATCACGCGCACGCCGGCGGACTGGGCAAATACCGCATCCCTCAGCACCATCGGGGACGCCCCACCGGCTAGGATTGCGTGGTTCGCCACCTGGGTCGCCGACACCGGGGCGCCGAGCGCATCTGCCAGTTCACCGGCAAGCGCCTGCCAGCCGAAATCCAGATCGGGATGATAGGCGACAACCTTCGCCGCCCCCTCTTCCTCGCCGCGATAGACCGCGATGCCGGCGGAGTCGGGACCCCGGCCCGACATCTCGATCAGCATCGGCGAGAACAGGGCACCGAGCTCGCCTCGCAGCTCAGGATTTTTCAGATAAAGGCCGACAATGCCGCACATGGGACGCTCGCTCGCTGCCGGTTGATGACGCGCGCCACACAGAAGCACATTGCCTATAAGGATACAAGTTTTCTTATAAGGAAATTATCGAGGAAGCACATCTGTCGCTGCCCGACTCTCGGGATGCCCACTCCAAACGAAAACACCCCGGGAAATCCCGGGGTGCCATGTCGCAGTTCAAAGATGAAAAGTGAGCCGTTTGTCGCCCGATCAGTCGAAGAGATCCGCGCCGAAGCGGTAGGTGATGCCGACTCCGACCGAGAACTGGTCTTCGCTGCCGGCTTCCACCACCGGCGAATCGGCTACGTCGCCGATATAGCGGGTGTAGTCGGCCTGCAGGTGCAGCTTGACCTTCTCGGTCCAGTCGTAGCTGATCCGGCCGCCGAGCCCGACATCGGTGAAGCCACCGGACGGATCGTACTGGTTGAAGGCGGAGGTGTTGGCTTCGGCCGCGCTCACGCCGAAATAGGTCTCGACATATTCGTCGTTGGCGAACCCGACCCGCGGGCCAAACGAGACCTGGATACGCTCCATCGGGTCGAGCACCAGGTCGAGGCCGGCGCTACCGACGATGCCGTTGTGGCCGGTGAAGCCGTATCGCACCTCCGCGAAGGCGCGGAACATGTTGTAGCGGTAAGCGATGCCTGGGCCCAATTCGAAGGCGAAGTCGACGTCGTCCATGCCCTTAAGGTAGGAGGCATCGTCGGACGACCGCGAGCCCACGAAGTTGATCGAGGGATAGAGCGAAAAAGCCCGCTTCGGCGCCGATACCAGTTCGCCGAACACCGGGAGCTTCAGGTAGCTCACCGCGAACAGCGGATAAGGCAGCACGATATAGTCGTCGGAACTGGCGAATTTCGGCTGCACCTGCGCGCCGACACCGAGATCGAACACGATGTCGTTGCGACCGGCCTGCTCCGCCGTCAGCGTGTCGTCCATGGCCATGGCCGACCCGGCAGTCGCCGCGAACGCGCCGAGGGCAAGAAGGACGGTGGATTTACGCATCACGCTCAACTCTCCGCACTGAGCTCGGTACCTTTAAAAGTCAGATTTTCTTATGCCCCTCAAATCACGAGGGCGCGAGTCCCGAAGCCGCTGTTTTCGCCTCCAATTCTCGAGGCGATGCATTTATGCATCGCTAACGCGGTCGTGATCGCGCCTAATCGGCAAACACGATCAGCAGATCCTTGGCATCGATCGCAGATCCCGGCGTGATCAGGATTTCCGAAATGGTGCCGGCGCGTTCCGCATGCAGCGTGGTTTCCATCTTCATGGCTTCGATCGTCAGGAGCACATCGCCGGCAGCGATCGTTTGGCCGGTTTTCACCGCAACCGTCGCGACCACACCCGGCATAGGCGCAGCAACATGGGTCGCGTTGCCTTCCTCAGCCTTGCGTTTGGCTCCGGCCGCCCCTGCCCCATGAGCCCGGTCCGGCACCCGGATCGTGCGCGGCTGGCCGTTCAGCTCGAAAAACACGCGCACCTGGCCTTCGTCGTCCGTCTCGCCAATGGCAAGACACCTGACCACCAGCGTCTTGCCCGGTTCCAGATCGATCAACGCCTCCTCGCCGTCGGCAAGGCCGTAAAAATAATTCGGCGTCGGCAGGACGTCGGTCGGTCCGTAGGTGTTTTCCGTCTTGGCGAACTCGGTAAAAACCTTCGGGTACATCAGATAGCTAGCGAGATCGGTATCATCGATCGGCTGGCCGGCCTTCTCGCTCGCCTCCCGGCGCAGCGCTTCCAGATCGGCCGCCGGAAGCAGCGCGCCAGGTCGCTCCGTGATCGGCGCCTCGCCTTTCAGCACCTTTGACTGAAGGGCTTTCGGAAATCCATTCGGCGGCTGACCGAGCTCACCGCGAAAGAACTGAATCACCGAATCGGGGAACGAGACGTCGCGCTCGGGATCGAGCACCTCCGCCGGTGTCAGGTCCGAAGCCACCATGGCGAGCGCCATGTCTCCCACCACCTTCGACGATGGCGTGACCTTGACGATATCGCCAAACATCTCGTTCACGGCAGCGTAGGTCTTGGCCACGTCGTGCCAGCGATGTTCCAGGCCAAGCGCACGGGCCTGCTCCTTCAGATTGGTGAACTGGCCGCCGGGCATTTCGTGGAGATAGACCTCGGAGGCCGGCGCCTTCAGGTCCGGCTCGAACGCGGCATATTGGTTGCGCACGGCTTCCCAATAGAAGGAGAGCCGACGGATCGCGTCGCCGCTGAGGCCGGTTTCGCGCGGCCCGCCAGCAAGGGCAGCCACGATCGACCCGAGACATGGCTGGGAGGTCAGACCGGAGAGCGCATCGGTCGCCGCATCGACGGCATCCACGCCTGCTTCCACCGACGCCAGCACTGTCGCCGCCGATGCGCCGGAGGTGTCGTGGGTGTGGAGATGGATCGGCTTGTCGGTCACGTCGCGAAGCGCCTTGACCAGCACGCGCGCCGCCGCCGGCTTCAAGAGCCCGGCCATGTCCTTGATCGCGATGATGTGGCAGCCCGCGCGATCCAGCTCTTCGGCAAGCTTCAGATAGTAGGCCAGATCGTAGGTCGGGCGGGACGGATCGGTAAGGTCCCCCGTGTAACAAATCGCCCCCTCGGCGAGCTTGCCGCTTTCGCAGACCGCATCAATCGCGACCCGCATATTTTCCACCCAGTTGAGACTGTCGAAGATCCGGAAGAGATCGATGCCGGCGTCTGCGGCCTGGCCGATGAAATAGCGCACCACGTTGTCGGGATAGCTGGTGTAGCCAACCCCGTTGGCGCCGCGCAGCAGCATTTGCAGGAGCAGATTCGGCGCCGCCTCACGGATGCGCGCGAGCCGAACCCAGGGATCCTCAGTCAGAAACCGCATCGCAACATCGAACGTCGCCCCACCCCAACATTCCAGCGACAGGAGCTCCGGCAGCCCGCGCGCATAGGCCTTCGCGCCTTCCGCAAGGTCGATGGTGCGCATGCGGGTCGCCAACAGCGACTGATGGGCATCGCGAAGCGTGGTGTCGGTAACGAGCACGCGCTCCTCCGCCCGCATCCAGTGCGCGAACGCGTCGGCTCCGTCGCGATCGAGCCGCTGCTTGGTGCCGTCCGCAGGCGCCTGTCCGAAATCGGGGAGCACGGGAAGGGCCGCTTCCGGGTTCGGCCGCGGCCGAGCGCGGACTTCCGGATGCCCGTTGACGGTAACGTCGGCGAGATAGGTCAGAAGCTTGGTCGCCCGGTCGCGCCGTCCCACCTGCTCGAACAGGCTGCGGGTCTCGTCGATAAAGCGCGTGGTATAGCTCGCCGACAGGAAGGTCGGATGCGAGATCACGGCTTCCAGGAACGTCAGGTTGGTGGCGACGCCGCGGATGCGAAATTCGCGCAGCGCCCGGTCCATTCGGTGGGTCGCCTCTTCCGCCGAGGGGGCCCAGGCGGTGACCTTTTCCAGAAGCGGATCATAGAAGCGGGTGATCACCGCGCCGGAATAGGCGGTGCCACCATCGAGTCGGATGCCGAAGCCGGTCGCACCCCGATAGGCGGTGATACGGCCGTAGTCGGGCACGAAATTCGCCTCCGGATCTTCCGTCGTGATCCGGCACTGGATTGCATGGCCGTGCAGCACGATCTCATCCTGGGGCGGCACCCCGGACCCCGGCTCGCCGATCCGCGCGCCATCGGCGATATGAATCTGCGCTTTCACAATATCGATGCCGGTGACCTCTTCCGTCACCGTGTGCTCGACCTGGATGCGCGGATTGACTTCGATGAAGTAGACCGCGCCGGTGTCGGCATCCATCAGGAACTCGACGGTGCCGGCGCCGCGATAGCGCACCGCCCGCCCGATCGAGAGCGCATAGTCGGTCAGAAGTGCGCGTGTGCCCTCGTCGACATAGGGCGCGGGGGCGCGCTCCACCACTTTCTGATGGCGCCGTTGCACCGTGCAGTCGCGCTCGAAAAGATGCACCAGAGTGTCGTGGGAATCGCCGAGGAGCTGGACCTCCACATGGCGCGCCCGCTCGACGAGCTTCTCCAGATAGACGTCGTCACGTCCGAACGCCGCCTTCGCCTCGCGTTTTGCGGTGGTCACCTCGGCGACAAGCTTCGCGGCATCGGTGACCACCCGCATACCGCGTCCTCCGCCGCCCCAGGATGCCTTGACCATGACCGGCAGGCCGATCTCCTCGGCAAGCCGCAGGATCTCGTCGGGGTCGTCGGGCAGCGGATCTGTGGCCGGCATCACCGGCACGCCGGAGGAAATCGCGATTTCGCGAGCGGATACCTTGTCGCCCAGCGCGCGCATAGTGTCCGCCGTCGGCCCGATGAAGATCAGGCCGGCCGCCACACACGCATCGGCGAAATCCGGGTTCTCGGAGAGAAAGCCGTAGCCTGGATGGATCGCGTCGGCGCCCGATTCGCGGGCGACCCGGATGATGTCGTCGATGTCCAGATAGGCCTCGATCGGCCCTTTCCCGCGCCCGACTTGATAGGCCTCGTCGGCCTTGAAGCGGTGCAGCGCGAGCTTGTCTTCCTCCGCGAACACGGCGACCGTCGCCAGACCCAGCTCGTTCGCCGCCCGAAACACGCGGATCGCGATTTCGGACCGGTTCGCAACCAAGATCTTAGAGATCGCCATTCATTCGTCCTCCCCTTGTCGCACCGCATCATGGCATCGCCTTCGCGGCGCAACAACAGGAAGAAAGTATTCTAATTCATAGGTTTATCCTACTCGCTCCGAAACCCGTCAAGCGGCGTCAGACGCGGAGCGGTTGGAATAGACCCGTGTCGTCGGACCGAACAGAGGCTCAAATCGCGCCCTCAGGGCGATGTCCACGTCAGCCATCGCCGCCGGATGGCCGAGATCGACGAGGCTCGTCACACCGTGGTCGCGCACGCCGCAGGCGATGATGCCATCATAGTGGTCGAGATCCGGATCGACGTTGAGCGCCACGCCGTGAAACGTCACCCACCGGCGAACGCGAATGCCGATCGCGGCAATCTTGTCCTCCGCATCCGTGCCTCGGTCCGGCCGTCGCACCCAGACGCCAACCCGGTCCGCGCGGCGCTCACCGCGAACGTGAAACTCCCACAGCGTATCGATGAGCCACTGCTCCAGGCCGTAGACGAAACCGCGCACGTCCTTCGTCCGCCGCCCGAGATCGAGCATGACGTAAGCCACTCGCTGCCCCGGACCGTGATAGGTAAACTGGCCACCTCGCCCGGCCGAATGGACCGGAAAGCGATCCGGGTCGACCAAGTCTTCCCGGCGCGCACTCGTTCCGGCCGTGTAGAGCGGCGGATGTTCCACCAACCAGATCCGCTCCGGAGCCCGGCCATCGGCGATGGCAGCGGCGCGCTGCTCCATTTCGCTGACCGCCTCCTCGTATCCGACAAGGCCGTCCTCAATCACCCATTCGACCGGTGCCGCTCCGGTCTCCGCCTTCAGCCCGGCGAGATAGGCCTCCGCCGCGCCATCCACACTGCGCATCATTCCACTCGCTTACCCACAAGAAGTTCCAGAATACATCATGGCGACCCTCCAGCTTGCTTGAAACCCCCTCGCCGATTTGTTACATGCCACCTCGCTCGTCGGTGCCGGCCCTGTCCGCGCCGACAAGCTAAAGTGCGGTCGTGGCGGAATTGGTAGACGCGCAGCGTTGAGGTCGCTGTGGGGCAACCCGTGGAAGTTCGAGTCTTCTCGACCGCACCATAGCTTCATCGGCCTCGGACCGATGATGACGATAGTTCCCCAAATCATAATGTGTTCCGGGCCCGACAGCCCGGCGTGGCCTGCCGGGCTGCGGCGAGACCGCCGGTTGCGCGTTTTCGTAACCAGTCGCGGCAAAACGCGAAAAGGGCCGGCAACAGATTTGCCGACCCTCGCGAGATTGTCCGCGCTTTCCTGCAATGGCTGCGCTCAGACCCGTTCCGCTTTTCCCGGAATCACGGAATGGGTCAAAGTTGTTGTTTTTTCGCGTTTCCGGACGGCCTATCGATTTCCACGTGACCCGGAAACGCTCAGGCCGCTTGCAGACCGGTGAGCTTCTGATTGCGCTCCAACAGCAAGCTCCAGTTGCCCTGCGATGCGATATGCAGGGCGATCGCGTCCGTCCATCCGGACTTGTGCCATTCCGCCAACGTCTCGGCGGGCAGAGCCCGATAGCGCTCGGGATCGACGAGCCGCATCCCGCTCAGCCGGTAGCGGCTCTTGTCGGGGAATTCCATGTCGGCGTGACGTTCCACTAGGAGATCCTGGTCCACCAGCGCCTTCAAGAACGCCACGTCCTTCTCAAATTGCAGGCGCAGAGCCTCGCAAAGCTGGAGCGCCGGTTGCGCGCCCTCGCCGGCCTTGCCGTCATCGGTGAACAATGGGGCGCCGTTTTCCGCTTCCGACGCCTTCTTCACCCGTTCGCTTGCGGTGTCGACTGCAAGGATCCGCCGATCAACCCCCTGCTCTTCGACGAAGATGAAGGGATAACGACGGAGATAGGCCGGGATATAGGCGTCTTCAGCCCACGTGCCGTCCGGCTTCACGAACAAGTTCTGCCCCTGTTTCAGACCGGTGATGGCAACCGTGGAAACGGTCTCGCCCGTCGACACGAACACGATCGGGAAATTGCGAACCGCCGGCATGAACTCGCCAACTGTCAGCGGAATTGCGTTGGCTTCAGCCGCAAACGTGAAGTCCGGCGCCTGCGTCAGAACCAGGTCCTTGTGTTCCTCAAACCGCAGCACCTGCGGCGTCCGGTAAAACAACGGCAAATCGTTCGCCATGGATCTCTCCCACCTCAGCTAACCCGAGGACGTAGCGCCGTGACGGGTTAAGGTCCACCAACTTCAACAGAAAGGGGCGAACTCGAGCGCGCCATCATGCGTTTCCCGCTCGACACCCTTACGGGGCAGACGGTTCGATCGCTGACACAACCGCCAGAACGAACCGTCGCGCAAACCAAAGGAGAGA
This sequence comes from Amorphus sp. 3PC139-8, assembly GCF_040750475.1. NCBI lineage: Bacteria > Pseudomonadati > Pseudomonadota > Alphaproteobacteria > Hyphomicrobiales > Amorphaceae > Amorphus > Amorphus sp. 3PC139-8. Next base: position 16,840 of record NZ_JABJVY010000014.1, read on the forward strand.
TCCAATGGCCAACGCGTCGAAAAAACACATCGGGCCGGGCGCCAAAGGCAAGCAGGACGGCTCCGGCGCGGAGACCGAACTGCCGAAGGACATGGTCGACGAAAACGAGATTTTGTCGAATCGAGACAAGTCCCGCCATCCGGAAAGCCGCGGTCTCGACAGCAAATATGTTCAGACGGAGCAGCGTCAGGACACGCCGGAGAATCAGCAGCCGAAGCGGGATAACTCCTGACGAAACGCGGCGACGGGCGCGTTCCGTGAACAATTCGCGCCACGTTCTCGTCCCTGGAGCCTCGATCCACAGCCCCGGCCAAAAGCCGGGGCGATCTCGTCGAACGCCATTTTTCTCCGGCGGGTGATTTCGCCGACAGATCATATCGTCTAACTGTCTCCCCAGTCGTCTCGCGCTGCCACCTCTCGACCCGTGGCCGAAACGAACTAGAACCTTGAAAATCCGTCCGCTCCCGATGTCCTTGGCCACTCCCGCCGTTTCCGTGTGGGCTGTTCCAGAAGGGTCGCTTGATGGCAGATGCCAGCGAAGCCGATATCCGGACCGAGATCGCGCCCCTCTTCCGCGACGATGAGGGCCATCTGAACGCGGCCTATCTCGAGGCGGTTCAGGCGGCGATCGTCTCGGAGGATCGTGCCGCGCTGGAAGAGCTCACGGAAGGGCTGCACGAGGTCGACGTCGGCGAGCTTCTGACAGCGCTGACACCCGAACTCCGGCTCGGCTACATCGAGATTCTGGGCGACGAGTTCGACTACACGGCGCTGACCGAGCTCGACGAGGCGATCCGTCTCCAGATCCTGGAAAACTTGCCGCCGCACACGGTGGCGAATGGCCTCGCCGCGCTCGATTCCGACGACGCCGTCTACATTCTGGAAGACCTGGAAGAGGACGAAAAGCAGGCGATCCTAGCCCGCCTGCCTTTCGCCAAGCGCCATCGGCTGGCCCGCTCCCTCGACTACCCGGAGGAGACGGCCGGCCGGCGCATGCAGTCCGACTTCGTCGCGCTGCCGCCATTCTGGTCCGTCGGCCAGGTCATCGACGCGTTGCGCGAAGAGGACGATCTGCCGGATTCGTTCTACCAGATCTTCGTGGTCGATCCCGCCTTCCGGCTGCTGGGAACCGTCTCGCTCGACCGGCTTCTCAGGACGCCGCGACCGACCCGAATCTCCGAAATCATGAACGAGACCCCGCACACGGTGCTGGCAACGGAGGACCAGGAGGAAGTCGCGCGCGTGTTCCAGCGCTACAACCTCGTCTCCGCGGCGGTCGTTGACGAAAGCGACCGCCTGGTCGGCGTGCTCACCATCGACGATATCGTCGACATCATCGAGGAAGAGGCGGAAGAAGACATTCGCTACCTCACCGGTGCCGGTGACGCTGAGCTGTCGGACACGGTCTACTACACCGCCCGCACCCGAATCCCCTGGCTGCTCATCAATATGGCGACGGCCTTTCTGGCCGCATCGGTGATCGGCCTGTTCGACGGCACGATCCAGCAAATGGTGGCGCTGGCGATTCTAATGCCGATCGTCGCCTCGATCGGGGGCAACGCCGGCATTCAGGCGATGACAGTGACCGTGCGCGCGCTCGCTGCCAAATCCATCTCCACGCGCAACACCGCACGCGTCATCGGGCGCGAGATCCTGGTCGCGCTCGCAAACGGCACGATCGTCGCCGTCGTGGTCGGGCTCATTGCCGGATTGTGGTTTCAGAACCCGGAGCTCGGCGGGGTTATCGCCACTGCACTAGTCTTCAACGTGCTGTGCGCCGGCTTCTTCGGCGTGGTGACTCCGATCGTGCTGGACAAGCTTGGCGCCGACCCGGCGGTGGCGTCATCGGTGTTCCTGACGACGCTGACCGACGTCATCGGCTTCCTCGCCTTCCTCGGCCTCGCCGCCTGGTGGTTCGGCATCTATTAGCCACCCCGAATCATCCTCGGGGCCCAGCGCATCCACTCCGTCCCCTTGACGCGCAAGCCGCGCCCGGTCCACTGTCGCCGTCCGTGAAGCGGGGCGCCTTCGGCACATCGTGTCGAGGGCTGAGAAGCACCCGTCGAACCTGATCTGGGTCATGCCAGCGAAGGGATCTTCACCTGTCGGGACTTCTCCCGATTCGGATGAATTCCTTCGCCTCACTTTCTGGCCGGGCAACGCGTCGATCCGAAGGGTCCGTCGCAGTTCCCGGACGGTTGATTTCGGAGGCGATCTCTCATGAACATCGACGACGTCGCGGACATTGTCGGGCGCATCCGCGAGCGCCAGCCGCTGGTCCACAACATCACCAACTTCGTGGTGATGAACACGACCGCGAACGCCCTGCTTTCGGTGGGCGCCTCACCCGCCATGGTCCATTCGACCGACGAGGTGGAAGAGTTCGTCCGCCTGGCCTCCGCGCTGGTGGTCAACATCGGCACCCTATCGGCGGACTGGGCCGCAGCGATGAAGCTCGCCGCCGGTGAGGCGAACCGGCGAAATATCCCCTGGGCGCTCGACCCTGTCGGCATCGGCGCCACCCGCTACCGCACTCAGCTCGCCGCAGACCTCGTCAGCCTGAAGCCGACGACGATCCGGGGCAACGGCAGCGAGATCATCGCGCTTTCGGGCAGCGTCGACGCCCGCCCCCGCGGCGTCGATAGCCAGCACGGCTCCGAGGCCGCGCTCGATGCCGCACGTGCGCTTGCCGCGCAGACCGGCCATGTCGTCGCGATCACCGGCGTCAGCGACTATGTCACCGACGGCGAGCGGCTTGCCCGCATCGACGGCGGCCATGCGCTGATGCCCAAGGTAACGGGGCTCGGCTGTGCCGCAACCGCCCTGATCGGCGGCTTTCTGGCCGTGGAGCCCGATCCGTTCCGGGCAACGACCGCAGCACTGGCAACCTTCGCTGCCGCCGGCAAGCATGCCAGCGATCACGTGGACGGCCCCGGCACGCTCCCTCCCGTCCTGCTCGACGCGCTGCACAGGCTCGATCGCACCATGCTTGCCGCGAACGCGTCGATTTCGGTGGAGTGAGCGCCATGGCGAAGCCCGCTTTCGACCTGACGCTCTACTTCGTGACCGACCACCGCCAGTCCTTCGAGCACACCTGTGCCGTCGTTCGCGAAGCTGTTGCCGGCGGCGTCACGATGGTTCAGCTTCGCCATCCCGACCTCGACGGCGGCGAGCTTCTGGAACAGGCGCGCGCCTTGAAAGCGCTTCTCGCCGGCACCGGTGTGCCGCTGATCCTCAACGATCGCGTCGACGTCGCTCATGCGAGCGGCGCCGAAGGCGTTCATATCGGTCAAAGCGATCTTCCGCCGTCTGCCGCTCGCGCGATCCTGGGACCGGACGCGATCATCGGGCTTTCCGCGGTGACGGAGGCCGAAATGGCGGCGATCAACCCGGTCGACGTCGACTATGTCGGGATCGGCCCCTATGCGGTCACGACCACCAAGGCGGATGCCGGCGATGCGCTGGGGATCGAAGGCACGCGCCAAGCGGTCAAAATCGCGCCTGTGCGCGCCTGTGCCATTGGCGGGATTGGTGAGAATAATGCCGCGAAGGTGGCCTCCACCGGCGTCGAAGGCATTGCTGTTGTCAGCGCGCTGTCGCTGGCGGACGATCCCCGCGCTGCCGCCGGCCGACTGCGTGCCGCATTCGAAAGCGGACGGTAGCAAACGATCCGTCGTCCATCAGAGAGCGGAGCCAGCGCGCGACCGCGCGCCGGCGTGGGCGACACAAAAAGCCAAACCGGTTCCCACTTTTCCTGGCGTTGCTCAGAACGCCTTGAACGTGATGATCGTCCGGGTATCGCGGATGCCCGGGATCGCATGAAGCTTCTCGTTCATGAACTTGCCGACGTCCTGTCCGTCCTCCAGATAGAATTTGACGAGGAGATCGAAGTCGCCGGCGATAGAATAGATCTCCGAGGCGATCTCGGCGTCTGCGATCGCATTGGCGACCTCGTAGGCCTTGCCGAGCTCGCATTTGATGAGGACGAAGAAAGGCTTCATGGCGCGGCTCCGGATCGTGTCGAGGGCTTCTATGGACTTGGTACAGCGGCTTGTGGAGGCGGCGAAGTGAAGCCGATCACGCCCTGAAGGGCAAGGCCGCCGAGACGGCTTACGGCACGGCGGACTTGACCGATGACCGGCCGATAGCCCAGACGATAGCTTCACGATCCGGCGCCGACGCGCGCCGACACAAGACGGCATGCCCAGGCGGCGTCTGAAAGAACGGTTGAGACGAACATGAACGAAGCGGTGCGCGAAGCCCGGCGCGGCTCTGTCATCAAGGGCGCGACCGGCGATTGGGAGCTGGTGATCGGGCTCGAAGTCCACGCCCAGGTCCAGTCCGAATCGAAGCTCTTCTCCGGCGCTTCCACGGCCTTTGGCGGCGATCCCAACAGCCACGTCTCGCTGGTGGATGCGGCGATGCCCGGCATGCTGCCAGTGATCAACGCCGAATGCGTGCGCCAGGCGATCCGCACGGGTCTCGGCCTGAAGGCGGAAATCAACCTCTCCTCACGCTTCGACCGGAAGAACTATTTCTATCCCGACCTGCCCCAAGGCTATCAGATCTCCCAGTACCAGTTCCCGATCGTCGGCGAAGGCATCGTCTATGTCGACATGCCGGACGGGTCCGTGGTCGAGGTCGGCATCGAGCGCGTGCACCTGGAACAGGATGCCGGCAAGTCGCTGCACGACCAGCATCCGACCAAAAGCTTCGTCGACCTGAACCGCTCCGGCGTGGCGCTGATGGAAATCGTCTCGCGGCCGGACATGCGCTCCGCCGACGAGGCCAAGGCCTATATCTCCAAGCTGCGCACCATCCTGCGCTATCTCGGCACCTCCGATGCCGACATGGAAAAGGGCAACCTGCGCGCCGACGTCAACGTCTCCGTGCGCCGGCCCGGCGAGGGATTCGGCACGCGCTGCGAGATCAAGAACGTCAACTCGATCCGCTTCGCCGGCCAGGCGATCGACTACGAGGCGCGGCGTCAGGTCGGCATCCTGGAGGACGGCGGCACCATCGACCAGGAGACCCGTCTGTTCGATGCCCGCACCGGCGAAACCCGCTCCATGCGCTCCAAGGAAGAAGCGCACGACTATCGCTACTTCCCCGATCCGGACCTGCTGCCGCTGGTGGTCGCCCAGGCCGATGTCGACGATCTGGCGGCCCACCTGCCCGAGCTGCCGGACGCCAAGAAGGCGCGCTTTGTGGCCGACTACGGGCTGACGGCCTATGACGCCGGCGTGCTGGTCTCCGACAAGGCGTCGGCCGCCTATTTCGAGCAGGTGGCCGAGGGCCGCGATGCCAAGCTGGCGGCGAACTGGGTGATCAACGAGCTGTTCGGTCGCCTCAACAAGGAAGGCCACGACATCGAAGACAGCCCGATCTCGGCATCCCAGCTCGGCGGCATCATCGACCTGATCGCCAACGAGACGATCTCCGGCAAGATCGCCAAGGACGTGTTCGAGATCGTTTGGTCGGAAGGTGGCGATCCCGCCAAGGTGGTCGAGGAGCGCGGCCTGAAGCAGGTGACCGACACCGGCGCGATCGAGTCCGCTGTCGACGAGGTGATCGCGGCGAATCCGGACAAGGTCGAGCAGGCGAAGGCGAAGCCGTCCATGGCCGGCTGGTTTGTCGGCCAGGTCATGAAGGCGACCGGCGGCAAAGCCAACCCGAAAGCGGTCAACGAAATCGTCAAGGCGAAACTCGGGGTCGAATAGCGCCCGAGTTGGGCCCAGCCGGCGCCATAAAGAAGTCGCAGTTGAATTGGGAACCATTCGACTGCGTCCCGTCTTTTCTATCCAATCGCTCCTTGCGACTTTGCTTGCAGAGATCCGGCAAAGGGGCGCGTGGATAGGAGGACTCTTCGATGTCCCGGATGAACCTTGCCTTGATACTTGGCGCAGCCATCGCCGCCGCGCCCATTGCCGCCTCGGCCCAGAACAACCCGCCGGCTTCGGTGGTCATCATGCTCGATCAGCAGCGTGCCAGGCAGGCTCCGCCGCCGCGTTACGATCGCGACCCGCGCCACGGCAGGGACCACGGAGGCCACCATCGCTACGAGCGGGATGCGTATCGCCATCCGGGTCCGCCGCCGCGGCGACCCCACTACCACCGAGGCCCGCCGGCCCATGCGCCAGCCTACGGCTATCGAAACGGGCCGCGCTACGAGAGGCAGCAGATCGTACCCGGCTTCTATGTGGTGACGCCGCGCCGCTGATCGGCGTAGCGATTGAAACGAACAGGCGCGTCGGCCATGCCGGCGCGCTTTTTTGTTCTCTCTGAGCGAGCGCACCGCTCGCGGCACTTGGCCTCGTCTCGCAAGGCGCGCATAACCGGCCGCATGAGCATCATCTACATCGACGCCGACGCCTGCCCGGTGAAGGAGGAAACGCTGAAGGTCGCCGAGCGCCACGGGCTTCAAGTGGTCATCGTCTCCAACGGTGGCATCCGGCCAAGTCGCGACCCGATGGTGAAGACGGTGGTGGTGCCGGAAGGGCCTGACGCAGCCGACAAGTGGATCGCCGATCGGATCGGTCCCGGAGACATCTGCGTCACCGGCGACATTCCGCTCGCGGCACGGTGCCTGGAAGCCGGCTCCCAAGCGCTGAAACACAACGGCGAGCCGTTCACCCCGGCCAATATCGGCAACATGCTCGGCATGCGCGACCTGATGGCCGACCTGCGGGCCTCCAATCCGCTTGCCATGGCCGGCGGCGGCAAGTCTTTTGCCAAAACGGACCGATCGCGCTTTCTCCACGCACTGGACCAGATGGTACGTCGCGCAAAACGAGAAGGTGAACGGACATGACGGACGATGGGACGACCAACCCGCTCGGCCAGCCGATTGGCGCAGAAGTGCCCGGCTGGGAGCAGCGGCCGCATCCGCCGCGCACGCCGATCGAGGGGCGAATCTGTCGCATCGAACCGCTCGATCCGGACCGCCACGCGGGCGACCTGTTCGCCGCCGTCTCGGCCGACACCGAAGGGCGGATGTGGACCTACCTTCCCTACGGACCGTTCGTCGAGGAAGACCTCTATCGCGCGTGGCTTGCGGAAGCCGCTACCGGCTCCGATCCACTGTTTTACACCATCGTCGACACCGCGACCGGCAAGGCACTTGGGCTTGCAAGCTATTTGCGCATCGACACCAGGAACGGCTCCATCGAGGTCGGCCACGTCGCCTATCCGCCGGCCTTGCAGCGCACGATCGCGGGAACGGAGGCCCAATTCCTCCTGATGCGGCGCGCCTTCGACGAGCTCGGCTACCGGCGCTACGAGTGGAAATGCAACGCTCTGAACGACGCCTCCAAGCGCGCGGCCGAGCGTTACGGCTTCACTTATGAAGGAACCTTCCGTCAGGCCGCCGTGGTCAAAGGCCGAAATCGCGACACGGCATGGTTCTCCATCCTCGACAGCGAATGGCCAGCGGTGCGCGCCGGCTTCGAAGCTTGGCTCGGCCCGGCGAATTTCGACGGCCAGGGCCGGCAGACGCAATCGCTCGCCGACTTGATCGGTCTGCATAGCTAACATGCCGGCGAAGGCGGCCCGGCACCTCTATAATCGGCCCGTCAACGTTACCGCGTTCATCAAATATCGGTGGTGAAACGATTACCGGAAACGAAAAGAATGAACGCATGTGGGTGAGGAATCGGGAAAGGCGATGAACGAGTTAGCCACAAGACAGTTCGAACCTCGCGATCCGGACTATGAGCGCAGGATCCGAGACAGTTTCGCGCGACAGGGGTTCATGACCACCCTCGGCGTGGAGATCGACCGGATCGCGCCAGGCGCCGTCGACCTTGCCCTACCCTATCAGCCGGGCCTGACCCAGCAGCACGGCTATTTCCATGCAGGCGGCACCACCACGCTCGCCGATACGGCGGCCGGCTATGCGGCCCTGTCGCTCTATCCTTCCGGCAGCGGCGTGCTCACGAGCGAATTCAAGGTCAATCTGCTCAACCCGGCCCAGGGCAAGCGCCTGGTTGCCAAGGGACGCGTGCTCAAGCCCGGCCGGATGCTCACCATCTGCCAAGCGGACGTCTATGGCACGAAGGAGGGCAAGCCGATCCACATCCTGACCGGCCTGTTCACCATGGTCCGCCTGGACGATCTCAAGGATTAGGTCGCACTGACGCCTTACCGCGACACTGCCGTTCCGACGTGGTGAAAGCCGACCACATCGGGCACGCCCTTGAGCGAGCCCTGGTCCAGATGCTCGATCGCAAAACCTGTTCCGGTCAGTAGCGCGATCGGATCACGATCAAGATGGCATCCGCACGCAAGCGGCCGCCAAAGCGGCGTCAGACGCTCCTGCAGGCGTGCCGTCGACGCGTTGGTCGAGCGCCCATGTTCGCAGAAGTGCATGCGTCCGCCGGGCTTGAGGATGCGGCGAGCCTCCGACAGAGCGGCGTTCACATCTGGGATCGAGCAGAGCGTGTAGGTGACGACCACCGTGTCGGCGCTTGCCGTTTCCAGCGAGAGCGCTTCAGCCGATTCGCCGAGAAATTCCAAGGAAAGGCCGTCCGCTCGCCGCGCAAGCTGGTCCGGATCGCTGTGACCGTCGGGCGGGTTCACGGCAATCAGACGCGTGACCTTCTGCCGGTCATAGAAAGGCAGATTGTGGCCGCCGCCCACGCCGAGTTCGACCACCACACCCTGCGCCTTCGGAACCACTTTCTGGCGCTGGCGCGCGAGCACGCCGGCGCCGCATGCCATCCGGATCAATTTCGGCCCGATCAGCCGCTGGTAGATGCCCATCGTTTCCGTCTCATGGCATGTGCTCTTTGTTTAGGAGATCGGCATATAGGCGCGCCGCTTCAATGCGGCATCCCGGCCGGATCATCGGTTGCGGGTCCGGAAGCGCTTGCCTACCCCCGCCAGCCGGGCCAACTTGAGCGCGAAGAGCCCGACCAACGGCCCGATGTGAGGACCCCGAGCGATGCGCAACGATCTTCCCGTTTTCGATTTCGGCCTCGGTGAAACCGCCGACATGCTGCGCGATACCGTGCGCACCTTCTCCGACGACAAGATTGCGCCGATTGCCGCCGAGATCGACCGGACCAACGAGTTTCCGCGCCATCTCTGGCCGGAAATGGGTGCGCTGGGCCTGCACGGCATCACCGTTGAGGAAGAGTATGGCGGCTCCGGGCTCGGCTACCTGGAGCACTGCATCGCCATGGAGGAGGTCAGCCGCGGCTCGGCTTCGGTCGGTCTCTCCTACGGTGCGCACTCCAATCTGTGTGTCAACCAGATCCGGCGTAACGGCACCGAAGAGCAGAAGCGCACCTATCTGCCGAAACTGATCTCCGGAGAGCACGTTGGCGGGCTTGCCATGTCGGAGCCCGGTGCGGGGTCCGACGTGGTCTCCATGCGCACCCGGGCGGAGAAGCGTGGCGATCGCTACGTCCTCAACGGCTCCAAGATGTGGATCACCAACGGTCCGGTTGCTGAAACGCTGGTGGTTTACGCTAAGACCGATCCGGAGGCTGGGCCACGCGGCATCACGGCATTCCTGATCGAAAAGGGCATGGCCGGCTTCCGCCCGGCCCAGAAGCTCGACAAGCTCGGCATGCGCGGCTCCGACACCTCCGAGCTCGTGTTCGAGGATTGCGAGGTGCCAGAGGAGAACGTGCTCGGCCAGGTCGGCAAGGGCGTGAACGTGCTAATGTCCGGGCTCGACTATGAACGGGTGGTGCTTGCCGCAGGGCCGCTCGGCATCATGCAGGCGGCCCTCGACGTGGTCGTGCCCTACCTTCACGAGCGCAAGCAGTTCGGCCAGCCGATCGGCGAATTTCAGCTCATGCAGAGCAAGCTCGCCGACATGTATGTCGCGCTCAACGCCTGCCGATCCTACGTCTACGCCGTCGCGAAAGCCTGCGATACCGGCCGCACCACTCGGGAAGACGCCGCCGGCGCGATCCTCTACGCCGCCGAACAGGCGACCAAGGTCGCGCTCGACGCGATCCAATGCCTCGGCGGCAATGGTTACATCAACGACTATCCGACCGGCCGACTTCTGCGCGATGCCAAGCTCTACGAGATCGGTGCGGGCACCAGCGAAATCCGGCGGATGCTGATCGGGCGGGAGCTGTTCCAGAAATCGGGCTAAACGCCGATCGCGCAAACAGTGTCCAGCATCCGCAAACGAGGAGCCGATCCCATGCCCATTTCCGTTGAGGAGGTGACGGCGCTCGGCGAGCGCTGGTGCGACACGTTGCGCCACGGCGGTACGGTGGCCGAACGCGAAGCCCTGTTTCTGCACCACCCGGCACGGATCTATATGCAGGAATCCGGCGCGTCGATCTCGCTTGAGGAGCACCACGCCTATCATAGCCAGTTTGCGGCCCAGCACTTGGAGCTCGGCGACTTCGTGGTCGCCCAGCTCTCCGACGCGCCGGAACGCGCCCGCGCGATCGGTTCATTCTATTGGGAGGCACACTATTCCACCCCAGAAGGCAGGCCGCCGTTGCGCTGCATCGTGGGAGAAGACTGGATTGTGGAGCGTCATAGCGATGGCGAGCTAAAATTCGTCCTATGGCTCAACACGTTGCACCACTTCTTACCGGATAGCGCAGTCCATGCGCTCAAGCTCCGCTAGAGGCTTTTCCAGGCGAAATGGAGAGTCGGATCCCCGCCGATGAGCTATTCAGGCACCTGGATCGTCTCCAGGTAGGCGATGAAATTGTTAATGGTCACCGGGTCCCAGGCAAATTCCGGCATATCCGGATGGCCGGTGACGATCCCCTCCGCGAGTGCCTCCTGGAGATAGCGCACAGGATAGTTCCGGCCGAGAAAGCGGAATGGAGGCGCCTCGGGAAGCGAGCTCGCCCCTTCGGTGCCGACGGCATGGCAGCCTGAACACAACTCTTCGGCGACCTGCTGTCCTTTTTCGACATCCGCAGCCGGCTCCGGCACGTCGTCCTCCATGCCGGCGGCGATGTCGCCCTCGCCTCCTTGAGGCCCCTCTGTCTCCGATTGCGCTTGCGCGGAAGCCCAAGGGACCGCCATCATCGCGAATGCCACGACGAAACAGACGGCAAGCCCGGTCCGGGTGCGCTCCAACATGACAGGCTTCCTCGCTGCTGTTTGCAAGACAAGCGCTAAGACGACGATCGGTTTCGTCAGCCAAGCCTCTGCCTTACCTGATTCTGAACGCAGCTACATTGGCATGATTCAAAAGACGGCGTCGATGGGGTTTGCCCTGACCAGCCGAGACCAGGCGTCTACGGCGGTATCTACTCATCGAAATCACGGGCTTCGCCTTTTGATTGCTGCATTTTTCGAGCTTAACTACTTGCAGACTTCCTAAATCGCCTTCTGGTTGGTTGCATCGCACGCGCGCACAAACGACAGTGGCGATCTGCATTAAAAGTTCCAAGCTACTTGTTCCCATCAAGCAAAGCCGTTCTTGGGTTCGCAGCTGCCGAGGCCAGATGTGCTAACCGAATCCCTCGACCGGATCGATCTCCGGATCCTGTCGCTTCTTCAAGATGATGCCCGCATCACGAATGCGGCCTTGGCCGAAAAGGTCGGCCTGTCGGCCTCGCCCTGCCTGCGCCGGGTGCGCCGGCTGGAACAGGCCGGTCTGATCACCGCCTACCGAGCGATTCTCGACCGGCTGTCGGCCGGCTTTGGGCTCACGGTGTTCGTGGAGATCAAGGTCGGGCGCCAGGGTCGCGAGGCAATGGCCATCCTGGAAACGACGCTTTCCGAAATTCCTGAGGTCACCGCCTGCCACATGGTCTCCGGGCACGCCGACTTCCTGCTGGAGATCGTCGTCGAAAACCTTGCCGCCTACGAGCGGCTGCTGACGGAGCGGCTGTTGAGCCAGACGGCGATCCAGGACGTGCGATCCAATTTCGCCATCCGCACGAGCAAGGCAAACGGCCCGCTTCCGCTGACCAATCTGCTCAAGTAGGCCGAGCCGACAATTCCTCTGCCGGGCACCCGTTCGGACCGCAGGCGATGTCCCGGTCGTGCCGATCGCAAAGAACCAGGCGGAAAGCAGACAGAACCGGTCTCCCGAAGCGTTGATAAAACAGCTTCGGGATTATGCAGCCGCGTCCGGTTCGGTTCAACCGGACGGACAACCGCTTCGCACTTTTGGCTTTGCTCTATTCGCCCCGCAAAGTCGAACGGAAAACCGCTTCCCACTTTTCCTGGCTTTGCTCTATTCGCCTCGCAAAGCCGAACGGAAAACCGCTTCCCACTTTTCCTGGCTTTGCTTAGGCCGCCGTCAGCTTCTGCAGCACTTCGTCGGAGACTTCGAAGTTGGAGAACACGGCCTGGACGTCGTCATCGTCCTCCAGAACGGAAATCAGCTTCATCAGCGTCTCCGCCTTGTCTTCGTCGACCGGCGACATGGTCTGCGGCCGCCAAACCGCCTTTACCGAGGTCGCTTCGCCAAGCTGCGACTGCAGCGCGGTGGAAACCTCGCCGAGATCCTCGAACGTGCACAGGATTACGTGGCCGTTTTCATCCGACTGGACGTCTTCGGCACCGGCCTCGATCGCCGCTTCCATGACGGCTTCGGCGTCGCCGGCATCGGCGGAGTAGATGATCTCGCCCATATGGTCGAACATGAAGGCGACCGAGCCGGTTTCGCCCAGCGCTCCACCGTGTTTGGAAAACGCGGCGCGCACGTTCGAAGCGGTGCGGTTGCGGTTGTCCGTCAGCGCCTCGACGAGCACGGCAACGCCGGCCGGACCGTAGCCCTCGTAGCGTACCGTCTCGTAGTTCTCGCTATCGCCACCGGCGGCCTTCTTGATGGCACGCTCGATGTTGTCCTTCGGCATGTTTTCCGCGCGCGCGTTCTGGATCGCCAGCCGAAGCCGCGGGTTAGCCTCCGGATCGGGCTGACCGGTCTTGGCGGCCACGGTGATTTCGCGCGCGAGCTTGGAGAAAACCTTGGAGCGCTTCGCATCCTGAGCGCCCTTGCGATACATGATATTCTTAAACTGGGAATGTCCGGCCATCGTCCAACCGTTCGTATTCTTCGACTGCGTCCGTATGATGTAACGAACTGCAATACGCAAATCCGGCGCATGCTGCAACGCGCAGGGGCCGCCGGGATCTCTGTCCGCCCCCTTTTCTCGCCACACCGATTTGGCCATAGCCAACCACTTTATCCAGCGTGCGCTTAAAGTCTGCAGCCGTCAAATCATCGATATTTAAGATGCGTTACGCCATAAAAAATCGCTTTTCGCGATCGATCTAGTGTTTCAGCTTGGCCGCGCCCTGGCATCGCCGAGACACTGCGCACACCATCCGCGCATCCGGTCTGGCGTCGCCTTCAGATCGGAGACGGATATGACCAATCTGACACCTGAGAACACCCTGGTCGCCGGCCATCGCATCGCCTACGGGATCGAAGGAAGTGGCGAGCCTATCGTCCTCCTCCACGGCACGCCGGCCTTTTCCCATATCTGGCGCAATGTGGCGCCCCGCCTGGTGACCGCCAATCGGCGCGTCTACCTTTACGACTTGCTCGGCTTCGGGCGCTCGGAACGCCCGGCCGATCCCCAGGTCGACACCTCGGTTACGGCGCAGCTTCCGATCCTTCTCGACCTCTTCGACCAATGGGGGCTCGATCGCGCCCATATCGTCGCTCACGATATCGGCGGCGCGATCGCGCAGCGGCTCGCCGTCTTTCACCCCGAGCGGATCATCTCGCTGACACTGATTGACGCCGTGTCGTTCGATAGCTGGCCCTCGCCGCGCACCCGGCAGCAAATCGCCGCCGGCCTCGACGCCCTGATTTCTGCCTCAGACGCCGACCATCGTGCCCACACGAGAAGCTGGTTGGAAACGGCCATCACGAATCCGGATCGGCTGACGGACGGAACCGTGGACGCCTACCTGGAAATGATCGCCGGTCCCGTCGGTCAAGCAAGCCTCTACCAGCATCAGATCGCCCATTATGATGCCAAGCATACGATGGACACAGGCGCTCGGCTGGGGGAACTGGCAACGATGCCCGTACAGATCCTATGGGGCGAAAACGACGCGTGGCAAGACGTCGCCTGGGCCCACAAGCTTCACGGCGCGATCCCCGGCTCCTCGCTCAAAGTGATCGAGGGAGGCGGCCACTTCGTCATGGAAAGCCATGCGGACCGGCTCGTGGACGAGATCCTGGCATTCACCAGCACCCATCCTGGTTGAAAGGTCGGATGTGGTCGCGAAAATTCCAAAGAGCGTGTAGGCACACGCGGCGTTCCGTTCTACTCATGTTCCATGAACGCTCATCCGATTCGCATCCTCGGCATCGACCCCGGCCTGCGGCGTACCGGCTGGGGCGCAATCGCCTGTGAAGGCAATTCCGTTCGCTTTTTGGGTGCTGGATCCGTAACCTCGGACGGCAGCCAGAGCCTTGCCGTGCGGCTAACGTCGATTCATCGCGGTCTAGCCGATGTCGTGCGCGATCTCGATCCGCACGAGGCCGCCGTGGAGCAGACCTTCGTAAACCGCGATGCCGCCGCGACCCTGAAGCTGGGTCAGGCGCGCGGCGTCGCGCTCCTCGCGCCGGCCCAAACCGGGATTCCGGTGTCGGAATACGCACCCAACCAGGTCAAGAAGACGATCATCGGGGTCGGTCACGGCGATAAAAAACAGATCCGGATGATGGTGAAGGTGCTTCTGCCGAAGGCGGAGTTCGACAGCGACGATGCCGCCGATGCGCTCGCGATTGCGCTCTGCCACGCCCAGCACCGCGAAGCCCGCGCCATGGCGGCCCGCTTTGCCGAGGCGGTCAAATGATCGGCCGTCTGAAGGGCGTGGTCGAAGCGATTGGCGAGGAAGCCGTGATCGTCGACGTGCACGGTGTCGGCTACGAGGTCTACTGCCCCGCCCGCGTGCTGGCGGGTATGCCGCAGACCGGCCATGCCGTTACATTGACGATCGAGACCGTTGTCCGCGAAGACATGATCCGGCTCTACGGTTTCGCCAGCGAGACCGAACGCCAGTGGTTTCGTATCTTGCAGACGGTGCAAGGGGTTGGTGCCAAGGTGGCGCTTGCCATTCTTGGCGTGCTGTCCGGCGAAGAGTTGACCGAAGCGATTGCGCTGGAGGATGGAAAGACCATCACCCGGGCGCCCGGAGTCGGCAAGCGCGTCGCCGATCGGTTGATTTCCGAGTTGAAAGATAAGGTTGGCAGCGTGCTGGCGAGCGGCGGCGACCAGACATTCGCCATTCCCGTCACGCGCGCGTCGGGAGATCCGGTCGTCTCCGATGCGGTTTCGGCGCTGGTCAATCTCGGCTATGCGGAAGCGGAAGTCCGCAAGGCCGTCGCCCGCGGCCGCGACGACGGCCTTGAAACGACCGCCGACCTGATCCGCGCCGGGCTGAAGATCCTATCTGACCGCTAGCGGCGGACAACAGATCAGAGCTCAGTTGAGGTTTGCCCACTAACGCTCTGATTTGATTTAACTCTGAGGGTAGCGCACCTGAATCTCTTCGGAGCTGCGCGAAGACGAACGGCTGCGATGAGCGAGCGACTGATATCGGCTGAAGAGCGAGAGGACGACGTCGAAGCGCCGCTGCGCCCGCAACGGCTGTCGGATTTCGTCGGCCAGGCGGCCGCACGCGCCAACCTCGAAGTCTTCGTCAAGGCGGCCGCTACGCGCAACGAAGCGCTCGACCATGTGCTCCTGGTCGGTCCGCCGGGCCTGGGCAAAACCACTCTTGCCCAGATCGTCGCGCGCGAACTGTCCGTCAATTTCCGGGCGACATCGGGCCCGGTGATTGCCAAGGCGGGTGATCTCGCCGCCCTCCTCACCAATCTGGGCGAGCGCGACGTTCTGTTCATCGACGAAATCCACCGGTTGTCGCCTGCCGTGGAGGAAATCCTCTATCCCGCGATGGAGGACTTCCAGCTCGATCTGATCATCGGCGAAGGTCCCGCCGCCCGCTCCGTGCGGATCGATCTGGCGAAGTTCACGTTGGTGGGCGCCACCACAAGGCTCGGCCTTCTGACGACGCCGCTGCGCGATCGGTTCGGCATTCCGCTGCGGTTGGAGTTTTATTCCGTTGATGAACTCACCGGCATCGTCAGCCGGGGCGCCGGGTTGATGGGAATGGCGATCACCCAGGAAGGCGCGGTCGAAATCGCCCGCCGTGCCCGCGGGACACCACGCATCGCGGGGCGCCTCTTACGCCGGGTGCGCGATTTCGCGATCGTAGCCGGTTTGGACACCATCGATCGTGATCTGGCCGACAAGTCGCTAACCCGGCTGGATGTGGATTCCGCCGGCCTCGACGCCCTCGATCGACGCTATATGCGCGTCATTGCCGAAAGTTTTTCAGGCGGCCCGGTCGGGATCGAGACGATCGCGGCGGCGCTGTCGGAGCCGCGCGATGCGATCGAGGATATCGTCGAGCCCTACCTGATCCAGAACGGCTTCGTTCAGCGCACACCACGTGGCCGAATGATGACTCCTGCCGCCTACGGCCATCTCGGGCTCGCCCCGCCGGCCAAGCTGCCCTCGGAACAGTTCGGCCTGTTCGGATCCGACGAAAGCTGATTGCCTGCGCTCGAAACCGCTGGCGCATGCCCAAAGCGCCCTAACCGGCTGGTCGCCCTTTCGGTTCCGCACCGCTGAGAAAAAATCCGAACCTTCCGGTCATTTCTTCGTTCTCAATGTGTAAGAAACGTGGTGACGGGCTGGGCCAGCTCTCCCAAACCCCAATTTTTGAGCCAATCAGTCTAGCGAGCCCGCTTCCCACACTCTGAACCGGAGAGGAAGAAGATGGCATCGACACGGGACTATTTTCGAGAACACACGAACCCGCCCGTTTTTCTTATATCGGCGGTGCTGATTCTTGCCTTCGTCGGCTGGGGTGTGGTCGCGCCGGGAAATCTCGGCTCGGTCGCAAGCGGCGTTAAAGCCTGGATCTCAACCTATTTCGGTTGGTGGTACATGCTCGTGGTCACCGGCTTTTTGATTTTCGCGCTTGTGCTGATGGTCACGCCGTACGGCTCGATCAAGCTCGGCAAGGCGGAGGAAGAGCCCGAATGGGGCACGTTCGGCTGGTTCGCCATGCTGTTCACAGCCGGGATGGGCATTGGCTTGGTCTACTACGGCGTTGCCGAGCCGATCTCGCACTATGCCGCACCGCCGACAGCCGACCCGGAGACCGCCGCAGCGGCCCGCGAAGCGATGAACATCACGTTTTTCCATTGGGGGCTGCACGCCTGGGCCGTCTATATCGTGATCGGCCTCTCGCTCGGCTATTTTTGCTTCCGCTACGACCTGCCTCTTCGTCCGGCATCTGCGTTCTATCCCCTGATTGGCGACAAGATTTACGGCTGGGTGGGAAACCTGGTCGACATCCTGGCGGTGTTCGGGACGCTGTTCGGCTTGGCAACGTCGCTCGGCCTCGGCGCGACGCAGATATCGGCGGGGCTAGCGACGGTCTTCGGCACGCCCGACAACGCCACCGTTCAGGTTCTGATCATCGCAGCCGTGACCGCAGTCGCCGTGACCTCCGTCATGGCGGGACTCGACAAGGGCGTGCGGCGGCTTTCGGTGGTCAATCTCTGGCTGGCCGTCATCCTTGCCGCGGCCGTATTCCTCGCCGGTCCGACCCTTTTCATTCTCCAGTTCATGGTCGGCAGCACTGGCCATTATCTGCAGCACCTGCCGGAGACGAGCCTGCGCATGTTCGTCTTCAACCAGGAGGCGTCCGACTGGCTGTCGGCCTGGACACTGTTCTATTGGGGCTGGTGGATCGCCTGGTCGCCGTTCGTCGGCATGTTCATTGCCCGGATTTCGCGCGGTCGCACGATTCGGCAGTTCATTGCCGGCTGCCTGCTCGCCCCGACCGGCGCCTCGATCGTCTGGTTCACCGTGTTCGGCGGATCGGCGCTGGACTTCATCCGCAACGGCAAAGGCTCCGAGGCGCTGATGAACGCCGGCACCAACGATGCTCTGTTCGTGCTCCTGGAGCAGTTACAGCTTGCGGCTCCGTTCGTCACCGTCCTCGCCGTCCTGGGCATCGTCGTGGTTGCGATCTTCTTTGCCACCTCGTCGGACTCGGGTTCGTTGGTGGTGGACATGCTGACCAATGGCGGCGACCCGCACCCGATCTGGCAGCAACGCCTGTTCTGGGCGCTCCTGGAAGGCATCGTTGCGGCCGTGTTGCTGATCGCCGGCTCCGTCACGGGCGGTGATCCCTTAAGCGCTCTGCAGACGGCTTCGATCACCTCGGGGCTGCCGTTCTCGATCGTGATCGCGCTGATGTGCTGGGGCCTGATCCGCCAACTCCGCTTCGAACGCGCCGGCATCCGCAAAGCGGCCGAAGCGGCCCGGCCGGCGCAATCCGGCGGCGCCTATCAGCCGGCACCCGCCGTTGGCCGGTCGAGCTGATCGATCCGCCCTGCATGTAGGCAAAAAAGCCCGCGCTCGTTGGAGCGCGGGCTTTCGTTCTGCAGCAATTTGAACTCGACGGCTTTACTCCGCCGCCTCGACCGGTTCGATCGGGCGGGGCTCCGGCTTGGTCCAACGCAACACCGGGTGGCGTGCGGCCCCCGTCTCGTCGAGCCGCCGGCGCGGCGCATGCCGGGGAGCCGCCTTGAAGCGCCCGGTGTCGCCGCGGGACGCGGCCATCGCGAGGTCTCGCAAGGTTGCGACGAACAGGTCGAGATTGGCCCGGCTTTCCGATTCCGTCGGCTCCACCAGCATTGCCCCATGGACCACCAGCGGAAAATACATGGTCATCGGATGGAAGCCCTCGTCGATCATCGCCTTGGCGAAATCGAGCGTGGTGACACCGGTTTCGTCCAGGAAGTCATCCTTGAACAGCACTTCGTGCATGGCCGGCCGCTCCGGATAGGCAACCGTCATGACGTCGCCGAGCCGTGCCTTCAGATAGTTCGCCGACAGCACCGCATCTTCCGCCGCCTGTCGCAAACCGTCGGCGCCGTGCGACATCATGTAGGAGAGTGCACGGACATACATGCCCATCTGGCCGTGGAAGGCGCACATGCGACCGAACGGCTTTGCGCCGTCCTCGGTGTCGGAGGCATGTTCCACCAGGACCGGCTTGCCGTCCTCCAGCCGTAGATACGGCAGCGGCGCGAACGGGGCCAGCCGCTCCGACAGCACCACCGGCCCTGCACCCGGACCGCCGCCGCCATGAGGCGTGGAGAAGGTCTTGTGCAGGTTGATATGCATGGCGTCGATGCCGAGATCGCCGGGCCGCACCTTGCCCATGATCGCGTTGAAGTTCGCGCCGTCACCATAGAAATAAGCGCCGACCGCATGCACGGCCTCGGCGATCTCCGCCACGTCGCGCTCGAACAGACCGCACGTGTTGGGATTTGTCAGCATGATCGCGGCCACATCGCTATCGAGCCGCGCCTTGACCGCCTCGACATCCACGGTGCCGTCCTCGCGGGCCGGAATCGCCTCGACCTTGTAGCCAAGAAGCGCCGCGGTGGCCGGATTGGTGCCGTGGGCCGATTCCGGGACCAGCACCTTCGAGCGGGTCTCGCCGCGCGCCGACAACGCTGCCTTGATCGCCATCATGCCGCAGAGCTCGCCGTGGGCGCCGGCCTTGGGCGACAGCGCGACTGCGGCCATGCCGGTCAGCTCCATGAGCCAGTGAGACAGTTCCGCCATCAGCGCAACGGCGCCCTCGGAGGTTTGCGCCGGCTGGAGAGGATGGACGTCGGCGAAGCCGGGGAGCCGCGCCATCTTCTCGTTGAGACGCGGATTGTGCTTCATCGTGCAGGAGCCCAGCGGATAGACGCCGAGATCGATCGCGTAGTTCTGCCGCGACAGGCGCACATAATGGCGCATGGTCTCCGGCTCGGTGAGGCCGGGCAGCGACAACGGCGCCCTGCGGGCATGCTTGCCGAGCCGAGGCGCAACCGCGGCCGGCTCCGGCAGGTCGACACCGGTCGCTTCGGTCCGTCCGATCTCGAAGATCAGCGGCTCTTCGATATCGAGCGCGGCATTGCCGGTGAAGGTGGACACGTCGTCGTTGGCCGAACGGGAGCTCTCTTCGGCCCGAGTGGGACGTCCGTTGGCGTTCATCATCTACAGGGCCTCCGAAAGAGCGGTGCAGAGCGCCTTGATGTCGTCATCGGAAACGCATTCGGTGACGGCAAGGATGAGGAGATCGTCAAACTCCGTGCCCGGCAGAAGTCGAGAAACCGGCACGCCGGCGAGAACGCCGTGCTCGGCCAGATCGTCGACCAGTGCCGCCGCATTGCGGTCGACCCGCAACGTGATCTCGTTGAAGAAGGTATCGGTCAGCACCTCCACGCCGCGCACGCTTTCGAGCCGTTCCACCAGCTTGACCGTCTGGGCGTGATTGACGGCGGCAAGCCGCATCAATCCCGTCCCGCCCAGCAGCGTCGCATGGATGGAAAAGGCCAGCGCGCACAGCCCGGAGTTGGTGCAGATGTTCGAGGTCGCCTTGTCGCGGCGGATATGCTGCTCGCGGGTGGAAAGCGTCAGCACGTAGCCGCGTTTGCCGTCGGCGTCGACGGTCTCGCCGCACAGGCGCCCCGGCATCTGGCGCAGGAATTTCTGCCGGGTCGCGAACAGGCCGACATAAGGACCGCCGAAGGTCAGCGGATTGCCGAGCGACTGGCCCTCGCCCACCACGATATCGGCGCCCTGGGCGCCGGGTGGCTCGATTGCGGCCAGCGCCACCACTTCCGTGAACACGGCGACCAGCAGCGCGCCTTTGGCATGCGCAGCTTCCGCCAACGGCTTCAGGTCGAGCAGATGGCCGAAGAAGCTCGGCGACTGCACCACGATGCAGGCCGTATCCTCGTCGATCTCGGCGGCAATATATTCGGTGCCGGCGGGGTCCGGCTCCATGCAGACAAGCTCGTCGTCGGCCATGCCGACCACCGTCTTGATGACGTCGCGATAATGCGGATGCACGCCGCCAGCGACGATCGCCTTGCGCCGCTTCGTGACCCGGTTCGCCATCAGGACCGCTTCGGCGGCAGCCGTCGACCCGTCGTACATGGAGGCGTTGGCGACCTCCATGCCGGTGAGCTCGGCCACCTGGGTCTGAAACTCAAACAGGACCTGCAGCGTCCCCTGGCTCACCTCCGGCTGATAGGGCGTATAGGAGGTGAGGAACTCGGACCGCTGGATCAGGTGATCGACGGTCGACGGTACATGGTGCTTGTAGGCACCGGCACCGACAAAGAACGGCACGGTGTCGGCCGGCACATTCTTCGCCGCCAGCCGCTTGAGCGCGGCCTCAACCGCAAGCTCGGAGCGGTGGCTGGGAAGATCCAAAGTGCCGTCGACCCGCTTGTCGGCGGGAATATCGACGAACAGGTCGTCGATGGCGCCAACACCGATCGCCGCCAGCATATCGGCGCGATCGGCATCGGTCAGGGGCAGATAGCGCATGGGCTTGCCCTCCTTGGGTTGTCAAAGGGAATGGCGCGAACGGCGGCTCAAAGCGTGTCGAGAAAGGTCTGGTAGCCGGTCTCATCCATGAGGTTGGCGACCTCCGCCTCGTCTTCGAACCGGATCTTGACGAACCAGCCGCCCTCTTCCGGTTCTTTGTTCACCATGTCCGGCGCGTCAGGCAGCGCGGTGTTGACCTCGATCACTTCGCCGGAGACCGGGGCATAGACCTCCGACGCCGCCTTGACCGATTCCACCACGGCGGCCTCGTCGCCTTTCGCCAGCGTTTTGCCCACCTCGGGCAGCTCCACGAACACCACATCGCCAAGCTGGATCTGTGCGTAGTTGGTGATGCCGACGGTCGCGACGTGGCCGTCGATATCGAGCCATTCGTGGTCCTGGGTGAAGCGTTTTACCATGGTGCGTAAACCTCTCATCTGGAAGGAGGGAAACGTGGGGAGGCCGTTTCCCGGTGCTGAAGTCTTGGCGTGCGTTATCGCTTGAAGCGATTTGCAACGAAGGGAAGCTTGGCGATTGCGGCCGGAAGCGTTTTGCCGCGAACCTCCAACTGCACCGGCGAGCCCGCTGCGTGGTGGCCATCGCGGACGTAGCCCATGGCAACAGGGGCCTGGATGCTCGGCCCAAAGCCGCCGGAGGTCACCTGACCGATATCCGCGCCGTCCTCGGCAAGGATGCGAGTTCCCTCGCGCGCCGGTGCCCGGCCTTGCGGACGCAGGCCCACGCGTCGCCGCGACGGGCCCTCCGCCAACTCGCGCAGGATCCGTTCGGCGCCCGGGAAACCGCCCTCACTGCGCCGCCGCTTGCCGATGGTCCAGGTCAGCCCGGCTTCGACCGGGCTCGTGGTCTCGTCGAGGTCGTGGCCATAGAGGCAGAGCCCGGCCTCCAGGCGGAGCGAATCGCGCGCACCCAGCCCGATCGGCTTGACCCGCTCGTCATCCACGAGCGCATCCCAGACCGCTCCAGCCTGGTCATTTGCCACGGAGATCTCGAAACCGTCCTCACCGGTATAGCCGGAGCGACTGATCTGGCAATCGATCCCATCGAAGCGAGCGGAACAGGCGCTCATAAAGGCGAGAGCGGCGGCTTCCGGCGCATGTGCGGCCATCACCGCTTCCGCGTCCGGCCCCTGCACCGCAATCAGCGCACGGTCGTCGTACATGTGGATGGAAACGCCGTCGGGAAGGTTCGCCGCCAAATGGGCGATATCGGCGTGTTTGCAGGCCGCGTTGACGACCAGCATCAGCGAGCCGTCGTCGGACGGATCCCACGGACGCGTGACCATGAGGTCGTCGCGGACGCCGCCGGCGTCGTTCAGAAGCAGGCTGTAGCGCATACGACCGGGCGCAAGTGCCTGGATCTCGCCCGGAATCAGCGTCTCGAGCGCCGCCGCGACGGCGGCGTGGTCACCCGACGGGCCGGTGATGACCGCCTGCCCCATATGCGAGACGTCGAACACGCCGGCACGGGTTCGGGTCCATGTGTGCTCGGCGATGATGCCCTCATACTGGACCGGCATCCGATAGCCGGCGAACGGCACCATGCGCGCGCCAAGCGTCTGATGGCGCTCAGCGAGCGGTGTTTCGAGAAGTGTCTGTTCGGTGGTTTCGCCCATAATCTCTCACGGTTTTCGACAAACGGAACACACGCGACAGGCCCTCTCGCGAGCCAATCGTGTGCCCCCTCTGTCGCAAAAACCTGAGAGATTTCCCGGCAGGACGCGCCGGTTACCCCTTCGGTGAGCCGATCCGCACGCGGGCCGGCTGCTTTCCAGAGAGTCGCTAGAGGCGTTGCGGTCCTTTTGCCTGAGAGTTTCCGGGGCGGTTGCTCCTTCGGCGCCGGCGCGATGGCCAGCCTCTCCCGCAACGTCTGAAACCAAAGCGGCAGCGCAAATTGCTTTGCAAGACCGCGGGTGCCGGGGCGCGACATCGTGCCCGACACGTGAGCGCGATTATGGTGAGGTCGCGCCCAATGTCAAATCGGGTTCGCCGAGATCAACGGCCCTTTTCGTCGAAACCCACAAGGATCGTCGCGCTGTCGGGATCGGCGACGACGATGTCGGACGCCACATAGGCCCAGTCCTTGGAGGGCTCGGCGTCGGTCAGATCCACACTGATCACGTGGAGCTTCGAATAGGTGATATTGTCGCCTTCGCGAACCGCGACGCGCAGCGGCAGCTTGATGGTGCCGGCAGCCCCCTTGGGGCCGGAAACGGCGCGGCCGGCAAGTCCGATCTTCACGCGCTTGCCATCACCCTCATCCTGGCATTCCCGCGCCGTCTTCTGCAGCGAAGCCTGGTAGCGCACCACCCCTTCCTCGAAGGCGTTGCCGCCGCTGGTGACCCGCAGCGTCTCGGTGTCAGGCAGCACCTCGATGCGCGGACAGGACGGCGTCTTGCGGTACTGTTCCAGATCGATGGTTGTGGGCTCGGCGGTGGTGCCGCGAAGGAATTGGCCGAACCCGCTGGAGGCGGACGGCGTAACGGCATCCGTGACGGAGCTGATGGAGGAGCACGCTCCGAGGCTCAACGCCAGGACCGGAGCCGAAAGTGCGGCCGCGCGTACCAACCGGCGGACAGGACGCATTGCGAGGTCTCCCCAATCGAAAATCGTAATGGCCGAGGGCTATAGCACCGCACCGGACGCAACGTGAATGGCCTCCGTCGACAGGCTTCCCGGCATCGGCCCGACGCCACAGTCTGCTACACTGCTTTCTCCATGAAAATGCGGCGAAAACCGTGTTGCGTTGCACGAGACGTCTCGACAAATCCAAGCCGGGTGTAAAGAGCAACGTTCTCGACCATGGTCTCATGGGTATAGAGCCGAACGATCCGCCTGCCTCGCTTGAGCGCTTCGTCCTCGACAAAGCCGATGAGATGGCGGCCCAGCCCGCGACCGTGCCGATCCGGCGCAACGGCCACATTGTCGAGCAGCAGCGCATTACTGTCTTCGAGCACGACCACGAGCCCAAGGATCGTTTCGCCTTCTTCCGCAACGAACAGGGCGCCACTTTCGATCAATGCGCCATAGTCGGCATCCATTGGGCCCGGCCGCTGACCCATTCGCGCGACATAGGGGCGATAGGCGGCATCGACGATGTTGTGGACGCGCGCCAGATCGGCCGGGACGGACGGTCGAATGACGACGCTGGGCGAAGCCAGGCCGGCTGCGCGGGGCGACACATCGAATTTGCGGGTTTCCGACATATAGTACCTCAAGCCCGCCCCCTTTTACAGGATGTCCAAATCGCTGACACTTCAACTCGCGCCACGTGATAAATACGTGGTAGGTCCGGGCAAGGATCGGCCTTGCGGCCCGAAACCCAAACGACCGTTACGCGAGACAATCGGGATTGGCACCTGTGAGCGATCTGCCGCGACTTTCGATAAAGCTCTGCGCCCCGCGCGGATTCTGCGCCGGCGTGGACCGGGCGATCCAGATCGTCGAGCTGGCGCTGGAGCGGTTCGGGCCGCCGGTCTATGTGCGCCACGAGATCGTTCACAATAAATTCGTGGTCGATTCGCTGAGGGCCAAAGGCGCCGTCTTTGTCGAGGAGCTTTCGGAAATCCCCGCGACCGATGCACCGGTGGTGTTCTCTGCCCACGGCGTTGCGAAATCGGTGCCGGCGGAGGCGTCCTCGCGCAACATGTTCTATCTCGACGCCACCTGCCCGCTCGTCTCCAAGGTCCACAAGGAGGCGCAGCTTCATTTCAAGCGCGGTCGAGAGGTCGTGCTGATCGGCCACGCGGGACATCCGGAGGTGGTCGGCACAATGGGCCAGCTCCCGGATGGCGCGATCTCGTTGGTAGAGACGGTGGACGACGTGGCGCACTTCACCCCGAATGACGAAAACGCCCTCGCCTGGGTCAGCCAGACGACGCTGTCGGTGGATGACACCCGTGCCATCGTCGAGGCCCTGACCGCGCGCTTTCCCGCAATCGTCGGCCCGCATAAGGACGACATCTGTTACGCGACCACCAATCGCCAGGAGGCGGTGAAGGCCGTGGCACCGGATGTCGACGCCATGATCGTGGTCGGCGCGCCGAACTCCTCCAACTCCCAGCGCCTGCGCGAGGTGGCAGAACGCGCCGGCTGTTCGAAGGCGGTGCTCCTGCAGCGTGCGCACGATATCGACTGGTCGATGTTCTCCGGGATCGAGCGGCTTGGCATCACCGCCGGTGCCTCCGCGCCGGAATCACTGGTGGAGGAGATCATCGCCGCATTTGCCGAGCATTTCCAAGTGACCGTGGAGACGGTGCGCACGGCAGATGAGACCATCGCGTTCAATCTGCCCCGAGAGCTCAGATCCGTGGCTGCCGAGTAACCAACCCGCGATGGCAGTCTATACGGAGGTTTCCGACGACGAGCTCTCCCGCTTCGTCGCCCAGTTCGATCTCGGCAACGTCTTGTCCTCCAAAGGCATCGCGGAGGGCGTGGAGAACACCAACTATCTGATCCGCACCGACCGCGGACCGTTCATCCTCACTCTCTACGAGAAACGGGTGGAGCGAGCCGATCTTCCCTTCTTCCTCGGTCTGATGCAGCACCTGTCCGTGCGCGGCGTGCCCTGCCCGACTCCGGTGGCCACAGTCGACGGGTCTCTGCTTGCCGAGCTCGCCGGCCGGCCGGCCGCAATCATCACGTTCCTGGAAGGCATGTGGCGCCGGCGGCCAGAGGCCTACCATTGCGCTGCCGTCGGACGGGCGCTCGCCGGAATGCATGCGGCCGCCGCTGACTTCGAGATGAAGCGGCCGAACACGCTCGGCGTCGATGCCTGGCGGCCGCTGTTCGCCCAATCCATCGACCGGGCGGAAGACGTGCTGCCGGGACTTGCCGAAGAGGTTGCCGACGCACTCGACCGGATCGAGGCGCTATGGCCGTCGAACCTGCCGACCGGCACGATCCATGCCGATCTTTTTCCCGACAACGTGTTTTTTCTCGGCCGGGAGTTGTCTGGCCTGATCGACTTCTATTTCGCCTGCACCGATGCGCTTGCCTACGATGTCGCGATCTGCCTCAACGCCTGGTGCTTCGAGCCGGACCTCTCCTTCAACGTCACCAAGGCGCGCGCCCTACTCTCCGGCTACTGCGAAGTTCGCCCTTTCACGCCTGTGGAATTCGAAGTTCTGCCGCTTCTGGCAGAAGGCGCGGCGATCCGCTTTCTGCTGACCCGGCTGCACGACTGGCTTCGGGTGCCGCCCGGCGCGCTCGTTACCCCGAAAGATCCGGTGGAATATCTCCGCCGCCTGCGCTTCCACCGCAAGGTGGCCTCCGCCAGCGACTACGGACTGGATCGATGACGGCGTCTTCAAACGATCTGGCGGATGAGCGCGTGGTGATCCATACCGACGGCGCCTGCAGCGGCAACCCCGGCCCGGGCGGCTGGGGCGCCGTCCTGGAGTGGCGCGGCCATCTACGCGAACTGAACGGCGGTGAGCGGGAAACGACCAACAACCGAATGGAGCTGACGGCCGCGATCGAAGCGCTGAAGGCGCTCAAGCGTCCGAGCGCCGTCGACATCTACACCGACTCCCAATATGTGCGCGGCGGCATCACCGGCTGGATCCACAACTGGCGTCGCAACGGCTGGCGCACCGCCGATCGCAAGCCCGTGAAGAACGCCGATCTCTGGCAGGCGCTTGACGAGCTGACCCGGCGTCACGACGTGAGCTGGCATTGGGTGCGCGGCCACGCCGGCGACGAACGCAACGAGCGTGCCGACGAGTTGGCACGGGCGGGCGTCGACGCGGTTCGCGCAGCAGCGGAAGAATAGGCCAGCCGGTCGCAACACCCGTGCTGGTGAATGTCCGGCACATCCCGTATCGACGGGAGAGCTTTCGCACGCTTGTGGGCGGCAGCCCAGAAATGGGCAAATTTTGGAGACAAACGCCTTGAAGCTGTTTCGCTCCAGTACCGCGACCCTGGGCGGCTCGACCGCCCGGCCGAGTTCGGCGCCGGCCCGCTCCATTGCCGCCAGCAGTCGGCGGATCCTGATTCTCGCCAACCCGACCGCAGGCGCTTACCGGCGGGTGGTGCTCGACGCCGTCACTCGGCGGCTGAGCGCAGCCGGCCATCGCGTGACCGTGGAGTTGACCCGACGTGCCGGCGACATTCGCGAGACCTGCACCACGCTCGGCGATCAGATCGACACCGTGGTGATTGCCGGCGGCGACGGCTCCATCAACGAAGCGCTCGCCGGTTTCCAACTCGCCCCAGATTCCCCCGCGCTAGCAGTCATCCCTTTCGGCACGGCCAACGTGCTTGCCTTGGAACTCAAGCTGCCGCGGCGCCCGAAATCGATCGCGGCGATGATCGACGCCGGTAGGACCGCGCCGCTCCACTACGGGCTCGCCAACGGCCATCCGTTCGTGCTGGTCGTTTCGGCCGGCTACGACGCCGGCGTGGTGCATGCGTTACCGACCCGTTTGAAACGCCGGTTCGGCAAGGCCGCCTATGCGATGATTGCGATCAAGCATCTGTTCGCGCGCCGCACGGCGGACCTCCGCGCCGAGATCGACGGCGAAGCGATGACCTTCCGGCTTGCCGCCGTCACCAATGTTTCGCGCTATGGCGGGCCGTTCGTGATCTGCCGGGAGGCGTCTCCGACCGAGCCGATGCTTCATTTCATCGGCCTGAAGCACGACGACCCGCTCGCCATCGCCCGCGCCGGTCTGGAGCTCGTGACGGGGCGCCTGGGCACCAGCGGCAGCCTGATCATCCGGCGCGCGGACCATGTCCGGCTGAGCTCGCTGGCCGCCGTTCCGTGCCAGATCGACGGCGACCGGTTCGCCACCACGCCCGTCACGATCGAACCGGGGCCGCGACCGATCCCGATCGTGGTGGGGTAGATCCCAAGGAAAAATGGGAACCGGTTTTCCGGCCGGGAATGAGCTGAGTGAAAAGCGGACGGGTCAGCAGTTTGCTCACGACCATCCCGCCGGAAATCCTGAACAAGACGCTCCTATTCCGCAGCTTGGGCTGCGGTATCCTGCAAGATACGGGTCGCGGCAGCCGGCGCCAAGGTACGGCCAAACAGATCGCCCTCCGCCATCTCTACGCCGAGCTGAAGCAGGTCGAGCGCATCGGTCTCCGATTCGACACCGGAAGCCAGCACCTGGAAACCGAGATCGTGGCCGAGGCCGACAAGCGAGCGTAAGAGCAGTGAACGGCGTCCTCCCGTGCTCGGTGCCCGCACATAGCGCGGATCGATCCGCAGCGTGTCGAGCGGCATACGCTCCAGATAGCCGAGCCAGGTGGAACCCGCCCCGAACCGATCGAAGGCGATCGAAGCACCGACATCGCGAAGCCTGTGCATGAGCTGGGCCGCAAACTCGGGATTGTGGGCGACCACATGCTCGCCAATCGCCAGCTTGAGCTGACCCGGATTGAGCTGGTTGCGCACAATCACCGCCTTGACGTCGTTGACGAGCTCGGAGCGGAACGGCCCGATAACCGGGATCGGCACAAAGATGAAATCCGGCGCGGCCGCCGCATTGGTCGACTGCCATTCGTTCAATTGCTGGGCCGCGCGCTCCAGGAGCGACAGAATCAGCGGAGTGGCGAGCTGTTCCCGATCTGCGAGCGGCAACAGGGTCGACCAGGTCAGCGGCCCCTGGATCGTATGCCGCCAGGTCGCCTCCACGCTGAAGCCGGCGATGCCCTTGTCCACCAACCGGACTACGGGGCGATAGGCGAGCTGAATCCCATCCTGCTGGATGGCGTGGCGGAGATCGACCGCGATCGATTTCCCCGTGACGGACAGCTTGCGCATCAAGGGATCGTAGATCTCACTGCGATCGCCGCCCAGGCGCTTGGCGCGCCGCATGGCAAGCTCGGCGTCCGACACGAGTTCGTCGCTCGCCCCGGTATCGTTGCGCAGTGCAGCCACACCGATCGACGCGGACAGGAAGATCTCCCGGTCGCCGAACTCGATCGCCGTACGGATCAGGCGGCGGGCATTGTCCATGAACGTCGAAAGATCGCTGCTGTCGGCATAAAGCAGGATCGCGAACGTGTCCCCGCCCAGCCGCGCGATGGTGTCGTGAGGTTTTAGGACGCGTGCCAGCCGACGCCCAATCGTCAGAAGCGCGGAATCGCCGACCGAAAGCCCGAATTGATCGTTGACCTCGGAAAAACGATCGACGTTGACGACCAGCACGAACAGGCGCGAGCGCGTGTCCTCGTCCGCCCAGCCCATCGCCATTTCCAGGCGATCGAGGAACAGCATCCGGTTCGGCAGACCGGTGAGATTGTCATAGACGGAATCGTGCAGAAGCCGCTCTTCGCGTGTCTTGCCCTCGGTAACATCCAGAAGCGTGCCGACGCAGCGGATCACCTCCCCGTCCGCCCCGATGACCGGACGCGCCCGCAGATGGAACCAGCGGAAATGGCCGTCGATGCCGCGCAGCCGGAAACGGTCGGAAATTCGTCCACGGCGTTGCTCCACCATGGTGTCGAGGGTGGCGCGAAAGCGATCGCGATCCTGGGGATGCAACAGGGCGAACCAGTCCTGCGGCGGCCCTTGAAGGGCACCGGCCTCGGCGCCGAGCCGCTCTTCCGCTTCCTTGCCGACCACGATGCGATCGCGGGCGACGTCCCAATCCCAGACGATGTCGCCGGAGCCGACCAGCGCTAGAGCGCTGCGTTCCACATCGCCGATCACTCCGTCGGCGATCGACCCGCCGGCAAAGGCGTGCTGCATCACCGTGAAGCCAATCAGGAGCACGATCAGCACCAGGCCGCCATCGAGCGCCGGCTGTACGATGTCGTTATCGACCCGGCCGGAAACTGCCAGCGCGGCACCGAAGAGCCAGACCAGAAGCAGGCTCCAGGTCGGTATCAGCATGATCGCACGATCGTAGCCGCGGAATGCCAGCAGGCCGACCAGGGCGAGCCCGGCAACGCTGAGCACGACCAGCGCAATGCGCGCGATGCCGGCGGCGATCGGCGGATCGGCGATCGCGATCCCGAGCACGCCCAAAAACAGCACCAGAATGCCCAGCATCGTGTGGCTGTAGCGCACATGCCAACGATTGAGATTCAGGTAGGCGTAGAGGAAGACGGCAAGCATCAACGCGATCAGCACCTCGCTCGCCGATCGGTAGATCCTGTCTTCAGTGGGCGCCACGCGCAGGATTTCGCCCCAAAAGTCGAAATCGACCATGACGTAGCCGAGCACGACCCAGGCGAGCGCCGCCGTCGCGGGAAACAGCACCGTCCCCTTAACCACGAACGCGATCGTCAAGAACAGCGCCAACAGGCCGGAAATGCCGAGAATGATGCCCTTGTAAAGCGTGTAGGCGTTGACGGAATCCTTATAAGCGTTCGGCTCCCACAGCCGGAGTTGCGGCAGGCGCGGCGAGGACAGCTCAGCCATGTAGGTGACCACGGCGCCCGGATCGAGCGTAATGCGGAAGACGTCAGCCTCCTGGCTCGCCTCCCGCTCCGGCGGGAAACCCTGGCTCGGCGTGATTGCGGCGATCCGCTCCGAGCCCAGATCCGGCCAGATCACGCCGGACCCGACCAGGCGGAAATGGGGCGCGACCAGAATCCGGTCGATCTGCTCGTCTGAGGGGTTGGCGAGCGCGAACACCGCCCAGTTGCGGTGGTCCTTCGACATCGCCCGCACCTCGATGCGGCGCACGATCCCGTCCGGACCCGGCGCTGTGGACACCTGAAGCCGATCTTCGACATCGAGATACATGTCGACATCGGGCAGGAGATTGATCACGGACGCATCGCGGGAGACCGGCACGGCTTCGAGCGCAAGAGCCGGCGAGGCGACGGTCGCGACGAAGAAAACCGCTAGGAGCCCCGCAACAATGCGATCCAACCGAAACACACACACTTCTCCGGTTTTTCCGGCCATCGTCCGGCCGTTTCGTTGACGTCGGTCGAGCCAACCGTCGGCAGGGCCTAAGCCTGCACGACGAGTTTGGGACCCGTGACGCTCTTTTCGCCCCTTAAATCACCCGCAACCAGCCCGTAGAGCAGGTGATCCTGCCAAAATCCATTAATGCACAAGTAGCTGCGCGCATACCCTTCGCGCCGAAACCCGACTTTTTCGAGGAGACGGATCGACGCTGTGTTGGTCGGCAGACAGGCCGCCTCCAACCGATGCAAATGCAGCGTCGCGAACACGAAGCTCACCGCCAGGCGCACGGCTTCCGTCATATAGCCACAGCCCGCATGCGCCTCCCCCATCCAGTAGCCGACGGAGCAGGATTGCGTCACACCGCGACGGACATGGGCGAGCGTCAACCCGCCCAGAAGCACGTGGTCGCTGTTGCGAAACAGGAAGAAGGCGTAACCATCGTCCTCCCGCATGTCGCGCTGATAGCGCCGCAACCTTCTTCGGAAAGCCAGCCTCGTCAGATCGTCCGCGGGCCAGGTCGGCTCCCAGGGGGTCAGAAAGGCCCGGCTCTCCGCACGCAGCCGCGCCCATGCGGGGTAGTCGGACCCTGTGGGCGGACGCAGATAGATCCGCTCGCCCTTCAGGACCGGTCCCCAGCCGTCGCTCGTGCCGTGCGAGAAGAAGCCCATGGCTCAGCCCGCACGCCGCAACCGATCTGTGGCCGATCCCGCACCCGCCATCCGCTCGGTGATCCACTCCGAAGACGGCACATGCGCCACGTCACCCACGGCGGCGATCGTCGGGGCCTTGCCGGCCAACATGCGCTCAGCGACGGCCCGCACCCTGTCCACGTCGACGGCATCGATCAGCGCGACCAGCTCGTCCGGCGATATCACGCGCCCCTGGGTCAGGAGATGGCGCGCCATCTGGCTTGCGCGCGCAGACGAGCGCTCCCGCGCCATCAAGAGGCCGGCGCGCAACTGGGCCCGCGCCCGACCAAGTTCCTCGTCTGTCACGTCGTCGATCACCCGGGCGACTTCGTCGACCACAACCGGCATCAACTCCGCGACATCCTCAGGACCGGTGGCGGCATGGATGCCGAACACACCGGTATCGGAGAAGCCCCAATGAAAAGCGTAGATGGAGTAGCAGAGGCCGCGCTGCTCGCGCACTTCCTGGAACAGCCGCGAGGACATACCGCCGCCCAACAGGGTCGCCAGCGCCTGAGCGGCGAAATAGTCAGTGTCGCGCATGCCGACGCCGGGAAAGCCCAGCACGATCTGGGTTTCCACCAGTTCGCGCGCTTCGATCAACGCACCACCGGAATAGGTGGCCGCCTCGACCTCCGGCGCGGGATCGGACGGCAGATCGCCGAAATGTTCGCGTGCGAGCGCGACGATCTCGTCATGCTCGACCGCACCGGCGGCGGAGAACACCATGTCGGGCGCACGGTACTGACGGGCCAGATATCCGCGCAAGGCATCCGCGCCGAACCCTTCCACGGTTTCCGGAGTGCCTAGGATCGGACGACCGATCGGCTGTCCGCGCCAGGCCGCCTGGGGAAACAGATCGAACAGATAGTCGTCCGGCGTATCGCGCGCAGCCCCGATTTCCTGCAGGATGACGTGCTTTTCGCGCGCCAGCTCCTCACTATCGAAGCTGGAGTTGCGCAGGATGTCACCCAGGATATCCACCATCAGCGGCACATCCTCCCGCAGGACCCGCG
The DNA here is from genome assembly GCF_040750475.1 of Amorphus sp. 3PC139-8. NCBI lineage: Bacteria > Pseudomonadati > Pseudomonadota > Alphaproteobacteria > Hyphomicrobiales > Amorphaceae > Amorphus > Amorphus sp. 3PC139-8. Next base: position 49,816 of record NZ_JABJVY010000014.1, read on the forward strand.
CATGATAGGCAGTGGTCTCCACGCTGGTCGCCGCATCGAGCTCACCGCCGACAGCCTCGATCTCTTCGGCGATTCGCCGCGCGCTGCGCCGACTGGTGCCCTTGAAGGCCATATGCTCCAGGAGATGGGAGATGCCGTGCTCGCTTTCGCGCTCCGAGCGCGACCCGCGGCCGACCCAGAGCCCCAGCGACACGCTTTCGACATGGCCCATCCGGTCGGTCACCACCGGCAGGCCATTGGCAAGTGTCGTGATCTCGACGCTCATTCAACCGTCTCCTTTCCAACCGCCCGTACCCGCTCCAAAACGAATGCCTCGACCGCGGATGTGTCCGCCGCAAGGCGTGTCATCCGCTCCGCTCGCGCGTCGAGGTCGGCCAGCGCGTCGGGCAGATGCGGCGTGACCCCGGTCGCCGCAGCCACGGCGTCGGGGAATTTCGCCGGATGGGCCGTCGACAGCGTCACCATCGGCACACCGTCGCGCGAATGGGTCTCGGCGACCGCCACCCCAACGGCCGTATGCGGGTCGATCACCAGATCGGTGGCGCGGTGGATCCGGCGGATGGTGGCGCGGGTCGCCTCTTCGTCCGTCGACCCGGCGGAAAATTCCGTCCGAATGGCGGCAAGCGGTGCGGCATCGATCTCGAAACCGCCCGCTTGTTTCAAGCGCCCCATCAACCCGGCGACCGCCGCGCCGTCGCGGTCGTAGGCCTCGAACAACAGACGCTCGAAATTGGACGACACCTGGATATCCATCGACGGGGAACTCGTCGGCGTGACGGAATCGGTGCGGTAGTCGCCGCCCGCGATCGCACGCGCCAGGATATCGTTGACATTTGTGGCAATCACCAGACGATCGATCGGCAGACCCATCCGCTTGGCCACGTAACCGGCGAAGATATCGCCGAAATTGCCGGTGGGTACGGTGAAGGACACCGGCCGTTCCGGCGCGCCGAGCGCGGTCGCAGCGGCGAAATAGTAGCCCACCTGCGCGACGATCCGAGCCCAGTTAATCGAGTTCACCCCGGTCAGCCCGACCGCCTCGCGGAAGCTTGTGTGGGCAAACATGTCTTTCACGATGGCCTGGCAGTCGTCGAACGTGCCGTCGATCGCGATGACGTGGACATTGTCGTCGGGCACCGTCGTCATCTGCCGACGCTGCACCGGCGAAACGCGGCCGTGTGGATAGAGAATGACGACGTCGACATTCTCCCGGCCCTTGAAGGCTTCGACGGCGGCAGCCCCGGTGTCGCCGGAAGTGGCACCCACGATGGTCGCGCGCCGTCCGGTCTCCGCCAGCCGCTGATCCACGAGCCGGGCGAGAAGCTGCATCGCCACGTCCTTGAAGGCCAGAGTCGGCCCATGGAACAGCTCCAAGAGGAAATGGTTCGGCGCGATCTGGGTGACCGGCGTCGTCGCCGGATGCCGGAAGGTCGCGGCCGCATCGGCGATCATGCCGGCAAGCGCCTCGCGAGCGATATCGTCACCGACGAATGGCGCAATCACGCGTTCTGCGATTTCGGCGTAGGGGCGGAACGCCAGGCCGGCGATCTCGTCGCGCGAAAGAGACGGCCATGCCTCGGGAACATAGAGGCCTCCATCGGCCGCGAGCCCCGCCATCAGGACGTCGGAAAACCCGAGCACCGGCGCTTCGCCGCGGGTGCTGACATATTTCACGCGGGCGTCCTCTCCTTTGGATCGCGTTGGTTTCCGGTCACGCACGACACCAAAACGCAATCGATTCTAACGCTTTAGAACGGCATGTAGGAGCAAGACTTGCACGTCCGCTCGCGACATTCCGCATCGAATACACGGTCGAGATCCGATCAACAGAGCCCCAAAATCCTAGACCATGTCGCGTTCGAATTGAATCAATTTGAACGGAAAGGACTTGCTCAAGCTATTGAATCCAGTGCCATTTCTTGTCGCATAGATGGTACCATCCGAGCGGAAAAGGCTCTAGCGATGGATCTCTCCGATCGGTCTTACCGATCCGACAGCCTAGTGCATTCCGGCCTGGGGGAAAATCGATGATTCGAAGGTCTCGTGGGCATGCAGCTTGGACGCACCCAAGCCCGTCTCGCGCGTTCTAGCCGCCTCGCCGTTGCCAGACAACCGGATCGCGCGAGCGACGGGCACCCGTCACGCGTTGCCAGCCTCGCCGGAGAGAAGCCGCGGATCGATGCCGATCTTCTGCAACGCGAGATCATATTTGCGTTCCAGGTCCGGGTCGAAAACGATCCCCGGATCCGCCGGGCAGGTCAGCCAGCCATTGCGCTGGATCTCCGTTTCCAACTGTCCGGGCGCCCAGCCGGCGTAGCCGAGCGCCAGAAGCGCATGCTTGGGACCCCTGCCTTCGGCCATCGCTTTCAGGATCTCGACCGTCGCCGTCAGGCAGATGTCGCTATCTATCGCCAACGTGGAATCGTTGATGAAGTAGTCGCCGGAGTGCAACACGAACCCGCGCCCGGTCTCCACCGGCCCGCCTTTGTGGACGGTGAGCGGCTGGCTCTCGTCTGGAAGCTGGATCAATTCGCCTTCCGGCAGAATATCGAGCTGCGCCAAAAGATCGGAGAAGGTGACCTCGTCGGCCGGCTGATTAAGCACGATTCCCATCGCGCCCTCCGCCGAGTGGGCGCAGAGATAAATTACGGACCGCTCGAACCGGCTGTCCCCCATGCTCGGCATGGCGATCAGAATCTGCCCTTCCAGATAGCCGTCGTTGTTCGTGCCGCTCATCGCTTCGCCTGTCCCGGATCATACTGGTTACATTGGGACGGGTCCGACAAGGTCGCCGGAGCCCGTCCGAACCATCAAGGTAGTGCGGACAACGGCAATTGTTAACGGGCGCAGGCCAGATCGCGACGGCGCAGCCATGACCGCGCGATAAAGGTTGGGCATCGACCGATGCCTGCCGAGCCGCTACATCACGATCATTCGACCCCAGCCATGGAGACGAGCAAGTGGCGATCCAACCCGGCGAAAAGCTTCCGAACGCAACCTTTACCACCATGGGATCCGACGGCCCTGCCCCGATCACCTCCGACGAGGTCTTCAAGGGCAAAAAAGTCGTGCTGTTCGCGGTCCCCGGCGCCTTCACGCCGACCTGCCACCGCAACCACCTGCCCGGCTTTTTGGAGAATATCGACATCTTCAAAGAGAAGGGCGTCGACACCGTCGCCGTGGTTTCCGTCAACGACGTCTTCGTGATGAACGCCTGGGCCGAGGCGACCGGAGCCAAGGACAAGATCCTGTTCCTGGCGGATGGTTCCGCCGAGTTCACCAAGGCGCTCGGCCTGGAAATGGACGCCTCCGGATTCGGCATGGGCGTGCGCTCTCAGCGCTATGCCATGATTGTGGACGACGGTACGGTCACCACCCTCAAGATCGAGGATTCTCCGGGCCAGGCCGTCACCTCCGGCGCATCGTCGATCCTCGAAGCGCTCTGAGGCGCGTCGCCGACGGCTTCCGGCGCGGCGCACGTGCCGGAAGCCTTTCGCCGAAAAGCAAGCACTGCTAGAAGGCGCGCATGCGCAGCACGTTCGACATCTTGATTGAACAACGGCGAATTAGCGGCCCGGCCGCCGTGTGAGATCCGATCCGCGGCGGACCGGGTATTTCGGCCTGCGTCCGCGTCTTTGAGCTTACGCGCCCGCGTGCCGAGGAGAGTCGTTCCGCTTTTCACGGACTTGCCGAGCGACTCCAAGCATTCGTTTTAGCGCGTTTCCGGTCGGCGAACCGGTTCCCATTTTCGCCCGGAAGCGCTCTAGGCCATGGACTCATAAATGCGAATGTTCCGGCGCCTGAAACGGCAAAGAGATGCCAGGAGAGCCGCGATAAACGGGGCTTTTCCCCCGTCCGAGCGGCTCGACGAGGCAGGTCGCAGCCGTTTTGGCGTCCGGCTTTATGAGTTCATGACCTAAACCGTCGAACCTGCGAATTTTCCGAGCGGAAACCGATCCGATGACCGATACGTCCTCCGCGCAGCCCGAGGCGCGCGACTATTCCGAAACTCTGTTCCTGCCGAAGACCGACTTTCCGATGCGCGCGGGCCTGCCCAAGAAGGAGCCCGAGCTCCTGGCCCGCTGGGAAGCGATGGGTCTCTACAAGCGCCTGCGCGAGACCGCTGCGGGACGCAAGAAGTTCGTGCTTCACGACGGACCGCCCTACGCCAACGGCAACATCCACATCGGCACGGCGCTCAACAAGATCCTGAAGGACGTCGTCACCCGCTCGCACCAGATGCTCGGCTACGATTCCAACTATGTGCCGGGCTGGGACTGCCACGGCCTGCCGATCGAATGGAAGATCGAGGAGAGCTACCGTGCCAAGGGGCTCGACAAGGACGCCGTCCCGGTCGTGGAGTTCCGTCAGGAGTGCCGCCAGTTCGCCGAGAACTGGGTGCAGGTCCAGACCAGCGAGTTCCGCCGGCTCGGCGTGGAAGGCGATTTCGCCGACCCGTATCTGACCATGAGCTTCGCGGCGGAGGCCCAGATCGCCCGCGAGCTGATGAAGTTCGCCACGTCCGGCCAGCTTTATCGCGGCTCCAAGCCGGTGATGTGGTCGGTGGTGGAAAAGACCGCGCTGGCGGAAGCCGAAGTGGAATACGCCGAGCATCAGTCGGACACGATCACGGTCGCCTTCCCGGTGCTGGGCGACGGCCCGCTCGCTGGCACCTCGATCCTGATCTGGACGACGACGCCCTGGACGATTCCCGGCAACCGGGCAATCAGCTACTCCAAAACGATTTCCTACGGGATCTACGAGGTGAGCGCGGTCGAGCCGCTGCCCGACGGCAACATGCCGTGGACAAAGCCGGGTGACCGCTACGTTCTGGCCGACGTGCTCGCCGACGAGGTGATGAAGTCGGGCCGGGCCAGCGACTATAAGCGCGTGGCCGATGTCGACAACGCCGCGCTCGAGGGCCTCGTGGTGGCGCATCCGCTGCGCGAAGCTGGCCTCGGCGGCTATCAGTTTGACGTGCCGCTGCTTCCCGGCGTCCATGTGACCGACGAGGCCGGTACCGGCTTCGTGCACACCGCGCCCGGCCACGGCACCGACGACTTCGAAGTCTGGATGGCGCACCGCCGCGAGCTTGAAGCGCGCGGCATCGATGCCGCAATCCCCTACACGGTCGATGGCGACGGCACCTATACCAGCGAAGCGCCGGGCTTCGAGGGCAAGCGCGTGCTGACCTCGGAAGGCAAGACCGGCGACGCCAACAAAGCGGTTATCGATGCCCTCATCGCGAAGAATATGCTGTTCGCCCGCAGCCGGCTGAAGCATCAGTATCCGCACTCCTGGCGCTCCAAGAAGCCGGTGATCTTCCGCAACACGCACCAGTGGTTCGTCCATATGGACAAGCCGCTGAACGGTTATGGCTTGCCCGCCGGCACGGCGCCCGGCGGGCAGGACACGCTGCGCACCCGCGCGCTCAAGGCGATCGAGGACACCGGCTTCGTGCCAAGCGTCGGCAAGAACCGGCTGCGCGGCATGATCCAGAACAGGCCGGATTGGGTGCTATCACGCCAGCGCGCCTGGGGCGTGCCGATCTGTATCTTCCGCCACGAGGACGGGCGGCTTGCGCCGGGTCCGGATTTCGCAAGCTCCGAGACGTTGGTCACCCGCATTGCCGACGCCTTCGAGGCGGAAGGCGCCGATGCCTGGTTCGCCGACGAGGCCAAGGCGCGCTTCCTGGGCGATCTGGTCGACGATCCGGAGCGCTGGGAGCAGGTCACCGACATCCTCGACGTCTGGTTCGATTCCGGGTCGACCCATACGTTCGTGTTGGAAAAGCGGCCCGACCTGAAGTGGCCGGCGGACGTCTATCTGGAAGGCTCCGACCAGCACCGCGGCTGGTTCCACTCCTCGCTGTTGGAGTCCTGCGCGACCCGCGGCCGTGCGCCCTACGACACCGTCATCACCCACGGCTTCACCATGGCCGAGGACGGCCGCAAGATGTCGAAGTCGCTCGGCAACGTCATCGCGCCACAGGACGTCATCAACCAGTCCGGCGCCGACATCCTGCGGCTCTGGGTGATGACCACCGACTATGCCGACGATCAGCGCATCGGTGCGGAAATCCTGAAAGGCACGGCGGAGACCTACCGCAAGGTGCGCAACACCGTGCGCTGGATGCTCGGCACGCTCGCCCATGCCGACGGCGCCAAGGTGGCGCTTACCGACATGCCCGAGCTGGAGCGACTGATGCTGCACCGGTTGGTGGAGATCGACCGATTGGTGCGCCAGGGATACCGCGACTTCGACTACAAGAAGATCGCCCACGCCCTGATCAACTTCACCACCATCGACCTGTCGGCGTTCTATTTCGACATCCGCAAGGACGCGCTCTACTGCGATCCCGCCTCCTCGACGCGCCGCAAGGCCGCCCTGCAAGTAATCGACGTCATCTTCGAGGCGCTGACACGCTGGCTCGCGCCGATGCTGCCCTTCACCATGGAAGAGGCCCATCTCTCGCGCCATGGCGACGCCGCGGACGGGTCGATCCATCTGGAGCTCTTCCCCGAGGTCGATCCGACCTGGGAGAATCCGGCCCTTGCGGAGAAATGGACTCAAGTGCGTGAGGTCCGCCGCGTGATCCTGGGCGCGATCGAAACGGAGCGGCGCGAGAAGCGCATCCGTGGCTCGCTGGAGGCGCACGTGACCGTCTACGTCACGAACCCGGTGCTTTATGCCGCGGTCGCCGATGTCGAGCTGGCGGATGTTTCCATCACCAGCCAGGCGACGCTCAGCCACGAAAACGGCCCGGACGCGGCATTCCGGCTCGACGATACGCCGGGCGTCGCCGTCGTGGTTTCCCACGCGGAGGGTACGCGCTGCGCGCGCTCCTGGAAGGTGCTTCCCGAAGTCGGCAGCGCACCGGACTATCCCGATCTGTCGCTCAGGGACGCCGAGGCCATGCGCGAATTCGAGGCAAAGGCCGGGTAAACCTCCATGGCGGACGATGAGATCGCAGCGCCGAGTGCGCGCCCGCTTCGGCGCATCGGCTACAGCGTGGCCGGCCTGGTTCTGATCCTGGACCAGGCGGTCAAGCTGTGGCTGCTCTATGGTGTCGATCTCGGCCGCACTGGCCCGATCCCGGTCACCTCGTTCTTCGACCTCGTCCTGGTCTGGAACGAAGGCATCAGCTACGGCCTGTTCCAGCAGGAAACCGAGCTCGGGCGCTGGCTACTGGTAGCGGGCACGCTGGTCATCATCTGCGTTCTGGGCTACTGGCTGGCCACCGCCCGTGACCGGCTGGTCGCCATCAGCGTCGGCCTGATCGTCGGCGGAGCGGTCGGCAATACCATCGACCGAATCGCCTACGGTGCGGTGGTGGACTTCGTCCATATATTCGTGGGATCGTTTTCCTGGTACGTGTTCAACGTTGCCGACGCGGCCATCGCGGTCGGCGTAGCCGGCCTATTGCTCGATGCCGTCCTGCGGCGTCGCAATAATGCCGCATTGAACACGTCCGGTGGGACACGAGATTAGCAACCATTGGCGGGCCGGCCTCGTGTGCGAGGACCGGCTGGCCGTTCACCGCTTGGCTCTGGAACCGGAGCCCGAGCGGGGCGACAAGCAAGGGTGATCATAAGTGGTGGGAAACCGGACATTTTCGGTATCCGCGGCGGTGAGAGTGTGCGCCGTCGTGTTCGCCACGGCGGCGGTGGCCGGCTGCAACACCTCCAACAACTATTTTTATGAGGAAAAGCCGGACAACCCGCAGGAGCAAGAAAGCGTCGGAATTCTCGGCGCCTTCCTGGAAGGCACCGGCGTCGTGCAGCGCGAACAGCAGCCGATCGAGTATAAGGCGCGCTCGCCGATCGCGATCCCGCCGACCACCGAGCTGCCGGATCCCGAACCCGAAGGTGGGTCGGCGATCGCAGCCGTCGATTGGCCGGACGATCCGGACAAGAACGGGAAGAACAGTGCGGCCGCAAGCGCGATCTATAGCGGTGGCGTCGATCAGGAGCGGCTCACGCCCGAGCAGATCCAGGCCGGCCGAATCGCAGGCGGCTTGCCTCCGTCCGGCGGTTCGCAGCTGAAGGATCCGTCCTTCCTGGACCGCGATACGGGCAGCAAGCGCCTGACGCCGGCGGAAATGAAACAGGGCTTCGAGAGCCCCGACAAGGGACGGGCCGGCAAGGTGCTGACCGCGGAAGGCCAGGCTCAGCCGCGCCAATATCTCATTCAGCCGCCGGACGAGTATCGTAAGCCCGCCGATACCGCCCCGCTGCCGAGTGAAGACGATATCAAGAACAGCGATTGGGCCACCAAGCAGCTTTATGGTGACAAGTCGCTGGACAAGAACCCGGTTTACGACAACGTGAACTGATCCCGGATCCAGACGGCGGAGTGAGACGATTCCCGTTTCGCTCCGCCGTTTCCGAGGGCAACGGACCGTCCACCGGACTTCGCTTCTAAGATCGATCGTCGATTCTGACCCGCGCGAGCGCGCGGGACTGGCGACGTGCGTGCGCGGTTGAAAGGAGGCTCGCAACGCACACCGAAACATTACCGATCGTTCAGTGGCCGCCGGCCGCCGGTGTCCTATACCTTTCGGGCAAAGCTGCGGGTCGAGGCCGGTCGAACCGGACATCCCCTCTCCCGCGGATTGGATTGAGTAGCGATCACCCGTCACTGCCCCGATCCGAGCGATCTAAGGCCGGCGGTGATCTCGCGTCACGGAGGACCGTCGCGGATGAAATCCCCCCTCGCCGTTAGCGCCGCTTTCGCACTGGCCGTCCTGGCAGCGCCGCCGGCCATCGCTCAATCGTCGCTCGCCGATCTCAAGATCGCGCCGGATGCCGAAAGCTTCACGCTCGACAACGGCCTGCAGGTGGTGGTGATCCCGGATCACCGGGCCCCCGTAGTCACCCATATGGTCTGGTACAAGGCTGGCGCCGCCGACGAGGCTGCCGGCGAAACTGGCGCCGCCCATTTTCTCGAACACTTGATGTTCAAGGGAACCGAGGCGAATCCAGACGGCTTTTCCGATGAGGTCACCGCGCTCGGCGGGCAGGAAAACGCCTTCACCTCCCAGGACTACACCGCCTACTTCCAGCAAATCGCCAAGGACCATCTTGGCCGCATGATGACGCTGGAGGCCGACCGCATGGCCAATCTCGCGCTCGAGCCCGACGAGGTCGCCCGCGAGCTCGACGTGGTGCAGGAAGAGCGACGGATGCGGATCGACAACAACCCGTCCGCAATCCTGGGCGAAGCCTTCGAGGCCACTCTGCACGTGAACAGCCCCTATGCCGATCCGGTGATCGGATGGCCGCAGGAGCTCTCGGCCCTGAACCGTGACGCGGCAATGTCCTTCTATGATCGCTTCTACACACCAGAAAACGCCATCCTGGTGGTCGCGGGCGACGTCACGCCGGACGATGTCCACAAGCTTGCCGAGGCGAGCTACGGAAAGCTGGAGAGCCGGGTCGATCTCAAGCCACGGAAACGGTCCCAGAGCCCGACGCTGGAATCGCTGCGTACGGTGCGCTACGCCGATGCGCGGGTCGGCCAGCCCTCGCTCCGCCATGGCTGGGTGGTGCCGAGCTACGCGACCGCCGAGCCCGGCGACGCCGAAGCGCTCGATGTGCTCGCCCAGATTCTCGGCGGCGGATCCACCAGCCGGCTCTATGACGCACTGGTGCGCGACGGCGGCCCGGCGTCCTCGGTTGCCGCCTGGTATCAGTCCAATGCGATCGATCCCAACAGCTTCATGGTCTACGCCGTCCCCCGCGACGATGTGGCGTTCGACACGCTGGAAGACGCCATCGAGGCATCGATTGCCGATATTGCGGAAAACGGCGTCAGCGAGGAGGAGCTTGCCCGTGCCAAGCGCTCGCTGGTTGCCGACGCCCTCTACGCCCAGGATAGCCAGCAGAGCCTTGCGCGCATCTTCGGTCTCGCCCTTTCCACCGGCCAAACCATCGAGGACGTGCAGACCTGGCCGGCTCGGATCGGCGATGTGACAGCCGCGGATGTGCAGAAGGCGGCCAAGACCTACCTGCCGCTCGACGCCGGCGTGATCGGCTATCTGGAAAAGGCCCCGGCATCAAAGGACTCGTGAGCACGGCGGCCCTCACCCGCCGCCAAATCGCTCCCGACCCTTCCGTATTTCTCTTGGAGACCGCTCATGTTTAGCGCCCTCTTCGATCATGTCCGTTCGCCGCTGCTCGCCCTCGGCTTCGTCGCCCCGCTCGCAATTGCGAGCGCGCCACCGGCGGCCGCCATCGACATCGAACAGGTCACCAGCCCCGGCGGTATTGAGGCCTGGCTCGTGGAAGACCACACCGTTCCCGTGGTGATGATGAAATTCGCCTTCAAAGGCGCCGGTGCTGCCCAGGATCCTACCGACAAGCCGGGCGTGGCCTACCTTCTCTCTACGCTTCTGGACGAAGGCGCGGGGACTTACGATTCCCAGGCCTTCCAGACGGCGCTTGAGGACCAGTCTGTGAAGATGTCGTTCCAGGCAAGCCGGGACAGCTTCTACGGCGACCTGGCCATGCTCGCCGACAATCCCACCGACGGCATCGATCTGCTTCAGCTTGCGCTGACGGATCCGCACTTCGACCAGGAGCCGATCGATCGCATGCGCGACCAGATCATCTCGGGTATCCGTCGCGACCAGCGCGATCCCTCCTCCGTCGCCGGCGATCTCTGGGCCGAGGCCGCGTTCCCCGACCATCCCTATGGCCGGCCGCGCGAAGGCACCGAGGAGAGCGTGGGAGCGATTACGAAGGCGGACCTTCAGGCCTTCAAGGACGCCACCTTCGCGCGTGACAATCTGAATGTGGTCGTGGTCGGCGCGATCGACGCGGAAACCTTGGAGCCGCTGCTGGACAAGGCGTTCGGAGATCTTCCCGCCCAAGCGTCGCTCAAGCCGGTGGCAGATATCACGCCGAAGACCGGCGAAACCCTGACCGAGACCATGTCGGTTCCGCAGACCGCCGTCCGCTTCGGTGGTCCGGGACTGAAGCGCGACGATCCGGATTTCATCGCCGGCTTCGTGATGAACTATATCCTCGGCGGCGGGGACTTCTCCTCCCGTCTTTTTACAGAGATCCGAGAGAAGCGGGGCCTGGCCTATAGCGTCTATTCCTATCTTCTTCCGCTCGACCATTCCGCCGTCTTCGGCGGCGGCACCGCGACGCGCGCAGACCGAGTCGACGAGACGGTGCGGCTGCTCCGCGAAGAAATCCAGCGCATGGCCGTTGATGGGCCAACGGAAGCCGAGCTTGAAGAGGCGAAAGCTTACCTGACCGGCGCCTATCCGCTGCGCTTCGATTCCTCGTCCGACATTGCGGGCCAGCTTCTCGGCATCCAGCTTGAGGAGCTCGGCATTGACTATGTCGACAATCGCAACGACCTGATCGAGGCTGTTACGCTCGACGATGTCCGCCGTGTCGCCAAGCGTGTGCTCGGCGGCCCGGCGCCGACCATCGTCACGGTCGGCCCTTCGGGAGCCTAACTCTGAGACAAGTCAGGAGGGCGAACCAATGGCCCCCACCGCTTTGATCGCCGGCGCCGGACCCGGCTTCTCCGCCTCCGTCGCCCGTAAGCTCGCCGCCGACGGCTACCAGGTCGCGCTCGCCTCCCGCACGCCTGGCAAAACCGCAGCGCTCGCCGAGGAAATCGGTGCGCGACGCTATGCCTGCGACGTGCAGGACCCGTCCGCCGTGACCAGCCTGTTCGAGCAGGTTGACCGCGATCTCTCCCCGCCATCGTTCGTGATGTTCAACCCGTCGGCGCGGGCGCGCGGATCGTTCCTGGAGCTCGACGAGGCGGATGTGCGCAACGGGCTCCTAGTTACCGCCTATGGCGGCTTCCTGGTGGCTCAGGAGGCCGCCCGGCGAATGGTTCCTGAAGGCCATGGCGCGATTTTATTGACCGGCGCATCGGCCAGCGTGAAAGGCTTTGCCGGATCCGCTCCGTTCGCCATGGGCAAGTTCGCGCTGCGGGGCATGGCGCAATCTCTAGCCCGCGAGCTTCATCCCAAGGGCGTTCACGTGCTGCACGTCGTGATCGACGGCGCCATCCGAAATCCAGGGCGCACCGAGCCGGCGGATGCCCCCGATTCCATGCTTGACCCCGACGCGATCGCCACGACGTGCCTCAGCTTGCTCGCCCAGCCGCGCAGCGCATGGACGTGGGAAGTCGAGGTGCGGCCCTGGGTGGAGACGTTTTGACGCCGCCGCCGTCAAACGCTTACAAGGCCGGGGTCGTCGGAGTCGCCTTGATCGACACCTTCTTCGGATAGAAGGCGACGTGGTCCTTGATTTCGGCCACGCCCGGCAGCGGCTCGACATAGGCCCAAACGGCATTCTCAGCCCGCTCGCCGCCGCTTTCCACCGACCAGTAGCTTGCGTCACCCTTGTAGGGGCAGTGAGTGGAATGGTCGGTCGGATCGAGGAAATTCATCGCGACGTCGGCCTTCGGCACGTAGAAGACGACCGGATAGTCTGCCTCGTGCATGGCAAGCGCACGGGCCGTGTCAGCGATAACCGTGTTGCCGTGAGTGACGACGACGCGTCCTTCGAACGGCGCGATATCGATGGGATGATCCTCGCTCGCTTCGCTCATGTCTCACTCCCTCACGTTGGGATGCAGATCGCCCGCTCGCGACCGCCCTCACCCCATATGGGAGCGCGTTTCGTGCTCGGAACCCCCATCGCGATGTTCCGGCCGCTCATCTTCAGGCAGATCGTCGTCATTGAGGATCCGCCATTTGGCCCCTTCCAGATCGTCGTACTGACCGGACTTGAGCGACCAGAGAAAGGCTGCCAAGCCGATCAGACCCAAAAGGAGCGCGGCGGGCACAAGGATCAGAAGAATGTTCATGTCGCCACTACCGTTTCACCGATCGAAGCCGACGATGACGACTGAGGCGACGCGACCTGCATCTCCCGCGGTACCTTTTGCGCCCGAAGCGAATTCGCGGTGACCAGAATGGAAGACGCCGACATCGCGAGGGCTGCGATCAAAGGCGTCACATGACCGGTAACCGCTATCGGAACCGCAAACACATTGTAGACCAGCGCGAAACCGAGATTTTCGCCCATTAACCGCCGAGCGCGCCGCCCAATGGCAAGTGCCATGGGGACCGGCGCAAGCCGGTCCCCCAGGAAAACCACATCGGCCGCTGCCTGGCTCACGTCGACGGCCGTGACCGGTGAGATCGAGACGTGCGCCGCCGCGAGCGCGGGCGCATCGTTGAGGCCATCGCCGACCATCAGGACGCGCCGCCCCTCCCCTTGCATCGCCTCCAGCGCGGCAATCTTATCGGCGGGCTTCAACCCAGCTCGCCAGTCGATCACGCCGAGCGCTTCGGCCACGCGACCAACTGCCGGCACCCGGTCTCCCGACAGGATCGTGATGGCAAAACCCCGTCCTTTCAATGCGGCGACGGTCTGAGCCGCGTCCGACCGCAAGACCTGCTGGACGGCGAGGACCGCCGGGGCCTGCCCTTCGACGCGTACTCCGACGAGCGTGGCATCGGGATAGCGCGCGGCAAGCGCCGCCGCTTCGGCCTCCACCCCCACGAAAGCCGGCGCCCCGAGCCGGGAGGGACAGCCATCGATCAATCCCTCGACCCCAAATCCTGTGGTCTCGCGGAGATCACTCGCAACCGAAGACGGCTTTGGTCCCGCGGAGATCGCGACGGACACCGGATGGCGTGACCCGGCCGCCAGCGCGCGTGCCGCCGCCACCAGGGTTTCGGGCAGCTCTGAGAGATTGGCGATCTGTGCCGATGGCGTGGTCAGCGTGCCGGTCTTATCGAACACGACGGTATCGACACCCGCCAGCCGCTCCAGCGCGTCGCCGGAATGAAGCAGCAACCGATTGCGGAAGAACGCACCTGCCGCTGTGACTTGCACCGCCGGAACAGCGAGCGCCAAAGCGCAAGGGCACGTGATGATCAAAACCGTGATCGCCACGACCAGCGAACGCTCGACACCGGCGCCGAGCGCAAGCCAGCCGAGAAAGGTGAGAAACGCAGCCGCATGGACGAACGGAGCGTAGTAGCGCGCCACCCGATCGGCCAGTGCGACCGAGCGCGAGCGTGCCGTCATCGCCCGGTCCAGCAGCCGGTTAACCTCGTCGAGCAGCGTGCCCGCACCGGCCGCCTCGACGCGCACCGTCAGCGCTCCCTCGCCGTTCAACGTGCCGGCATAGACCGGCGCACCCACGCTGATCGATTGCAGTATGGTCTCGCCGGTCACCAGCGATTGGTCGATCTCCGAGCGCCCTTCCACGACGACGCCGTCGACGGGCACCCGATCGCCAGGCGCGACACGCACCAGCGCACCGCTCGGCACCTCGTTGACCGGCCGCTCCTTCAGTGTGCCGTCTGAATCGATGACCACGGCCGTATCGGCGCGCAGGGCCGCGAGATTTTCCGCGAAGGTCCGCGTGCGCCTGCGCATGGCATGGTCCAGCACCCGGCCAAGCAAAAGGAAAAACAGGAGCATGAGCGCGGATTCGAAATAGGTGTCGGCGCTCGCCGTTATCGTGCCGTAGAGTGACAGGCCAAGCGCCAGGATCACGCCGAGTGCAATCGGCACGTCCATGTTCACGCGGCCATGGCGGAGCGCACCGAAGGCGCTTCGATAGAAGGTCTGCCCAGCATAGGCCGCCGCCGGCAACGCGATCAACGCCGATATCCAATGGAACAGAAGTCGCGTTTCCGGCGTGATGTCGGTTGCATTGCCGGACCAGATCGAGACGGAGAACAGCATCACGTTCATCGCCGCAAAGCCGGCGACGGCCAAGGCTCGCAAAAGCGCGTTGCGTTCCCGGCGAAAGCTGTCGTCGATCTGCCCGCGAACGAACGGTCGCGCATCGTAGCCGATATCGGCAAGCGTGGACACGATCGCCGAGCCGTCGGTCTCGTCCGGCCGCCAGCTCACAGAAACCCGCCGATTGGAGAGATTCACTCGTGCCCGCTCGACACCCGGCACGGCTGCCAGGCTATGCTCGATCCGGGTCATGCAGGCCGCGCAGTGAATGCCGTCGACTGCAAGCTCCATGGCAAGCCGGCCATCGCCATCCGGCTCTGCAAAGGAAGCCCAGTCGCGTTCGGCCGTGGTCATCTCACCTTGCCGTTGTCGGCGATCACGATGCGGTTGACGGAGCGGAACTGCGTGCCGTCGCCGCTTTCCGCCTCGATCGTCAGATTGTACTGACCGGCCGGCAGCCCCTCCGTCACGCCACGATAAAGGCCGATCTCACCTTCGGAGAGGACGAGACGTCGGTCCAGACCCTCATGGGTCGGACTCGCCAGCGCCACGGTCACGGACAGGCCGGAGAGCGGCGCACCGTCACGGTCGTTGGCATCGACACGCACCGCCAGCGGCTCGCCGGCACCGGCGGCCGAGATGTGCTCCTGCACCTGCCAGCCGAGCGCCTGCTGCGCCTCGGCAGCCTCCAGCATGGCCGGATATTCCCGGCCGGCCTGGTAGGCGCTATCGGTCACCACGCCCGGGAATGTGCCGATCGCAAGCCAGATCATGATCACGTTCGCAACCGTGATCAGGCCGAAAAAGGCAATCAGACCGAACAGCACCTTACGGCCGGTGATGCGAAAGCCCGTTCGATCCTGGTTGGCAGATAAGGTCGCCATCTCACTTGCCTTTCCGCAAGTCATTCACCCTTTGCGGGCGCCAACACGGCGGGAGCGGCGTGGACCGCACCCACCCGGCCCTCTCCGGGCCCCTATTGGGTCTTGAACATGTCGCCGGCGGTCGCCCGCTCGCCGTCCTTCACGTCGACAATTTGGAAGACCACCTCCGTGGAGGCCGCAAGCTCGTCGGTCCCCGACGTAAACACGAGCACACGCAGCTCGCGAGTCCGGTCCGGCCCAACCGTAATGATCGGATTGCCGTCGACCGACTGACTGATACCGACCGCCTCCAGCCGCGCATCTTCCGGCAGACCGGCCACCCGCAACAGGAATGTCCGCTCATAGGGGCGCTTGTTCAGGATGCGCACTGTGTAACCGTTGCGCACGCCGCCTTCCGACAGCCGCACGAACACCGGGTTGCGATCGTGCAGCACGTTCACGTCGGCAAAAGAGCGCGAGGTGAGCGTATAGATCATGATGGACCCAACAATCGCGATGATCGCGGCGTAGATCACCGTGCGGACGCGAACCAGGTTGTAGATCGGCGGCTTGCCTTCTTCCCGGCGTGCAAGATTCATGTCGGTGTCGTAGCCGATCAGGCCGGTCGGTCGGCCGATCTTCTTCATCACCGAATCGCAGGCGTCGATGCAAAGTCCGCACTGGATGCACTCAAGCTGCATTCCGTTGCGGATATCGACGCCCGTCGGGCAGGCGTGCAGGCACTGATAGCAGTCGATGCAATCACCCGCCGGCAGCCCCTCTTCCGCCCGCTTCTTCATCTCCTTCAGCGAGCCCCGGGGCTCGCCGCGGTCGGCGCGGTAGGTGACGTTCAGGGCCCATTCGTCCGTCAATGCCGCCTGGATGCGCGGCCACGGGCACATATAGGTGCAGACCTGCTCGCGCATCATGCCGGCGAGCGAATAGGTCGTGAACGTCAGGATCGCCACGAACACGTAGGTGACCGGCGCCGCCTGCAGCGTGAACAAGTCGCCCACGATCGTCGGCGCGTCGCCAAAATAGAGAATCCACGCACCGCCGGTCCACATGGCGATCGCAAGCCAGAGAACGTGCTTGATGCCCTTCTTGGCCATCTTTTGCGCGTTCATCGGCTGTGCATCGAGCTTCATGCGCTCGCGCCGATCGCCCTCGATCCAGCGCTCGATCAGCATGAACAGGTCGGTCCACACGGTCTGCGGGCAAAGGTAGCCGCACCAGATCCGGCCGGCGACCGCGTTCATCAGGAACAGTATCAGCGCGGCCAGGATCAACAGGCCCGTCAGGTAGTAGATTTCCTGCGGCCAGATCTCGATGGAAAAGAAATAGGCGCGTCGGCCGTCGAGATCGATCAACAACGCCTGGTCGGGCGCATTGGCGCCGCGATCCCACCGCACGAACGGCAGGAAGTAGTAGATCGACAAGGTTACGGCCAGAAGACCCCATTTGATCTTGCGGAACCGGCCATGAACGGCCTGGGGATAGATCTTCTTTGCCGCGACGTAGAGCGGTCCGTCGCCGGCGGTCCCGCCGCTCGTCGTGTCGACGCGCATTGTTGTGTCCTTTGAATTCGCCAAATTCTTATCCACGAGCGAAAATGAGCTCTCCCATCGAAGCCCAAAATGCCCGGTCACTGATTTAGCGCTTTGATTGTCGTCAAACGCGAGACGCGATGCCGCACTGCAGCAAAACGGCAAGCTTCGCGACAGCTTGCCGCTCTTGCGAGCGAAATAGCGGCCGGAAACGACAGCGCCCATGTCCGTATGTCCACGGACATGGGCGCATCAAATGTCGCTCGTCAGACGGCAAATTGCCGCGCGGGACGTGTGGCCCCGCTAAAACGCAATCAGGATTGGCGGTTCTCGCCGACGCCGAACAGGCGGCCGCGTTCAGTGATCAATAGCGCAAGCAGCGAGAACACCGCATAGACCGCAAATCCGCGAATCATTGGCTGGATCGTCCCGTCGAAGCTCTGTCCGATGATCGTGCCGAACACCGCGCCTACACCGGTCATGTAGGCACCGATCAGCGAGGAGCCCATGCCGGCCACCCGACCGAGCGGCTCCATGGCGATGGCGTTGAAGTTCGGCAGGATCAATCCGACACAGAAGAACACCGCGCCGAAGAAGCAGGTGAATTCCACTAGGGTTAGCGGCGCGATCTCATCCACGATCATCGCGGAGACCAGAAGCAGCGTCATCACCGAAAGCGCGCTGTGCGACAGGCGACGCATGCCGAGCCGCTCGACGAGCTGGGAGTTTGCGAGCGAGGAGCCGGACATGAAAATCGCCACTGCTCCGAAGAAGATCGGGAACGACGCCCCCAGCCCGAATACCTCCTGATAGACCTGCTGGGCGGAGCTGACGTATCCGATCATGACGCCGAACATGAAGCCGAGAGAGATCGCATAGCCGACGGTCTGGCGGGTGGTCAGAACGGTCTTGAAGGCGCGCAGCAAAGACGTCGGCGACAGGCTTGACCGGTTCTCCGGCGGGCACGTCTCCGGCAGGCGGAAGCCTCCCCAGACCAGCAAGGTCAATCCGACCAGAAGCAAGAAGGCGAAGATCCAGGTCCACGGCCCGAACGCAGCGATGCCGCCGCCGACCGACGGCGCAATGACGGGAACGATGATGAACACCATCATGATGAAGGACATCACCTTGCCCATCGATCGGCCTTCGAACCGGTCGCGAACCATGGCGATCGCGATCACCCGCGGCCCGCCACACCCGATGCCCTGTATGAGCCGGCCTGCAAGCAGATGCCCAAACTCCGGGGCAAGCATCGAGATGACCGTGCCGGTGAGATAGACCAACAGGCTGACATAGAGTACCGGCTTCCGGCCGAACCGATCGGACAGTGGCCCATAGATGAGCTGTCCGAGCGAAAAGCCGATCATGTAGACGCCGACGAGAAGCTGGGGCTGGTTCTCGTCAACCAGATTGTAGGCGTTGCCGATCTCCGGCAGCGCCGGCAGCATGATATCGACCGAGAACGCGGTCAGCGCCATCATCAAGGCGTTGATGCCAATGAACTCGGCAAAAGGCATGCCCAGGGCTTCGCGGGCCTGCTTACGGGCAGCGGCCAGCGCGGGAGAGGATGTGTCGGGTTGTCGCATACGGATCGTGATACCCGTTCTCGCAAAGGCTCGCCATGCCGCCGGCGGGTTGCTCCTGCGTGCCAGATGCATAGCAAGCAATCGAAACGATAGGAAGGAAGCGCCCGGTCTATCCGGTGCCCGCCGTGGCAACGCCGGACCCGGTCAGAGGGTTCTGTGGGTCGAATCCATAGCTTAGGGTCTCGAACCGCAACGACAAGGCATCCACGAGCAGCAGGCGCCCCAGAAGCCCCTCCCCGATGCCGAGCAACTCTTTGAGAACTTCCAGCGCCTGAAGTGTGCCGATGAGCCCCGTCAGAACGCCGAGAATGCCGGCTTCCGCACAGCTCGGGATGACGCCGGCCGGCGGCGGGGCCGGAAACAGGCAGCGATAGGTCGGGTTCGGCGTACCGTCCGGACCGGCTTCGTACGGCTTCAGCATGGTCAGCGAGCCATCGAAGCGCCCCACCGCCGCCGTCACCAGCGGCCTGCGCGCGTAGAAACAGGCGTCCGACACGGCGTAGCGGGTGGCGAAATTGTCGGACCCGTCCGCGACGATGTCGTAGTCCGCTACCAAGGCGCGGGCATTGTCCGGATCCAGCCGGATTTCGTGTCCGATGACCGCGACATGCGGATTGAGGTCTGCCACCGCATCGGCCGCGGAGGCAACCTTCGGCCGGCCCACGTCTGTCGTGCCGTGCAGCACCTGGCGCTGCAGGTTGGAGAGCGCAACCGTATCGTCGTCGACGATCCCAATGGTGCCCACGCCGGCGGCCGCGAGATATTGGATCACCGGAGAGCCGAGCCCGCCCGCCCCGATCACCAGAACGCGGGCCGCCTTCAGCTTCTGCTGGCCGGGACCGCCCACCTCCGGTAGCACCAGATGGCGGGCATAGCGTTCGATCTCGTCACGGGAAAAGCTCATGGGGCCGATTTGGCGCGCCGCCGGACGCGCGGTCAAGCGTGGTTCGACAGGCGCACAGACATCCGATCAACCGAACCCGGTCGAACCGAATCCACCTGCGCCGCGAGAGGTCTCGTCGAGCTCGCCGGCTTCCTTCACCTCGGCCTGCAGAACCGGCGCGACCACGAGCTGAGCGATCCGGTCACCGCGAGCGATCGTAACGGCCTCCTGGCCGAGATTGACCAGAAGCACCGCGACCTCGCCGCGATAGTCGGCATCGATGGTGCCCGGCGCGTTCAACACCGTCAGGCCATGGCGCGCGGCAAGCCCGGAGCGCGGCCGGACCTGGCCCTCCGTGCCGAAGGGAAGCGCAATCTTCAGCCCGGTCGGGACCTTGACGCGCGCCCCAGGGGCCACGGTCAGCGGGGCCTCCACTGGAATGGCAGCGACCAAGTCCATGCCGGCAGCCGCCGCACTCTGGTAGGCCGGCAGCGGCAAGTCGGCGCCATGGGCGAGCCGCTGCACTTTCAGGATCGGTGCCGTCACGTCGTGCCCGCCTGATCGAGGGTTGCGGCGATCTTGGCGACCAGCCGCTCGGCAACCTCTTCTTTCGCCATCTTCGGCCACTCCTCGACCCCCTCCGCCGAAAGAATGCGAACCGTGTTGGCATCGCCGCCCATAACCCCCGTTTCGGGGCTCACGTCATTGGCGACGATCCAGTCGGCGCCCTTGCGCGCCAGCTTGGACATGGCGTTCTCGACAAGATCGTTGGTTTCGGCGGCAAAGCCAACCACCAGGCGTGGCCGCAAGGTGTGATGGCGCCCGACGGTGGCCAGAATGTCGGGATTTTCCACCAGTTCGAGCATCGGGGACGCCCCGTCGGCCGGCTTCTTCAACTTGCGCTCGGCCGCGCGAGCGACCCGCCAATCCGCAACGGCGGCCGCCATCACCGCCACATCTGCCGGAAGCGCCGCCTCGACGGCTTCCAGCATTTCGCCCGCCGTTTCCACCGATACCGTCGTCACGCCCGGCGGCGGCGGGATCGTCACAGGGCCGGAAACCAGCGTCACCGTGGCGCCCGCCGCGGCACAGGCGGCGGCGATCGCATGGCCCTGGCGCCCGGACGACCGGTTCGCCAGGTAGCGCACGGGGTCGATTGGCTCGTGGGTCGGACCGGAAGTCACGATCACCCGACGCCCGGCAAGCGCTTTCGGTCCGGCGATCAAAGCCGGTTCCGTCGAAAGGGCAGTCTCGATTGCGGAAATGATCTCGTCCGGCTCCGCCATCCGGCCAACACCCGCCTCGCCGCGCTCCGCCATCTCTCCCGCGTTCGGCCCCACCATGTGGATGCCGTCGGCAAGGAGCTGCGCCACATTGCGGCGAGTCGCCGGATGCGCCCACATGCGCGGATTCATGGCCGGCGCGATCAGGACCAGCTTGTCGGTCGCAAGCAGCGCGGTGGAGGCAAGATCGTCGGCGAACCCATTCACCATCTTGGCGATCAGATCGGCGGTCGCCGGAGCCACCACCAGGAGATCGGCTTCCCGCGAGAGACGAATATGGCCGATCTCGCTTTCCCGGGTCAGGTCGAACAGGTCGCGATGCACCGGCTCATTGGCAAGCGCGCCTGCAGCGAGCGGCGTCACGAACGCCTCGGCAGCGGGTGTCAGGATAACCGGCACGCTCGCGCCGCGGTCTTTCAGCCGCCGGATCAGCTCCAGCGACTTGTAGGCCGCGATCCCGCCGGCAACGACCAGCAGGATCCGCTTGCCGTCGAGCATGGCTCTCACTCCGATGCGCGCCTAAAAGCCGCTCGACGAGAAGCTTTTCGGCGCCGGCGCGATAACGCGGTTCTCGCCGCCATCCCTCACCTCGTAGACCGCCAGGCCACGCTGGCTGCGCCCATCCGGGAGGAAGCGGAAGATGCCGTCGACGCCCAGGAAGCCATCGGAGTTGGTCAGCACCTCGTTGGTGAAGGCGCCAGCACCGCGCGCCCGCACCAGACCGGCCGCAAGGCTGGCAGCGTCGTAGGCAAGAGACGACGTGCGCGGCGGGGCCGATCCAAACTTGCGGCGATATTTGGTGGAGAAGGTCTCGAACCCGCGGCGCGGCGGCGACGGATACCAGCTTCCCGCCAGCGCGCTCGACTGCAGCACATTGGCATTGTCCCATTGGCCGCTGCCGAGCAGCTTGGCGCTGCCGAGCCCGTTATTGGACAATGCCG
Organism: Amorphus sp. 3PC139-8; assembly: GCF_040750475.1. Classification (NCBI taxonomy): domain Bacteria; kingdom Pseudomonadati; phylum Pseudomonadota; class Alphaproteobacteria; order Hyphomicrobiales; family Amorphaceae; genus Amorphus; species Amorphus sp. 3PC139-8. Next base: position 71,660 of record NZ_JABJVY010000014.1, read on the forward strand.
TGGCAAGGATGCCCGGATCCTGACCGCCGTTCGGGACGAAGATCGCGTTGACCTGCGCTCCCTTGGCCGCAACCGCCTGCGCCTTGGCCGCCATATCGTCGGCGTTGTTGGTGGTGTAGCGCTCGACCGCAACGACCTGACCGCGTTCACGCGACACCGCTTCGCGGAATGCCGCTTCCATGACGAGACCATAACCATTGTCGGGAACGAGCGCGGCAAGCGCCTTACGGCCCTGGCCGACCGAATAGGAGATGATGCGGTCGGCATCCTGACGCGGCAGGAAGCTCAAGAGGTAAACGCCGCGCCGCGCGACCGACGCGTCGGTGGAGAAGGCGATGATCGGCACGCCCGCCTGGCGCGCCGGCGTGGAGGCGCCCGCGACCGCCGGCGAGAACACCGGCCCGAGGATCAGCTTTGCGCCTTCGCCGAGCGCGGCCTGGGCAGCATCGCGCGCGCCGGTCTCCGTGCCGCCGGTGTCGCGCACCAGAATGCGCACATCGGCATTGGGGAAATCGTCCATGGCCAGCGATGCGGCATTGCGGAAAGCTGTGGCGAGCCCCGCCGCTTCTCCGCCCGCCGACAACGGCAGCAGCAGCGCGACCGGAACCGATCCCGATCCCAGGACCTCGCTGTTCGATGTCGGCGTCGGCTCAGGCTCCGGCCCCGTCGGCGTATAAGGACCGGAGGGTCCCGAGACGCAGGCCGCAAGCACGCCCGTCAAACCGAAGACGGCGACGGCGCGCGAGATCTTGTTGACGATGCGGGACCGGAACGTGGACATGGCGGATGGATCCCTCTTCCGAACCTTGCGCGGGCCCCAAACCCGGCGCAGGGTTCGTACCAGCGCTTTTTCTCAACAAACACTGGCGATTTGCGTTCCGCAAGTGCAACCCTGCAACGGTTTGGCATCACCTTATGAGCGACGCGCAACGAGACCCGGCCTTTTGGATCGAAACCAACCGCTTCGCCGCACCGGCGCTCGCGCCCGGCCTCTATGTGGTCGCCACCCCGATCGGCCATCTCGACGACATCACCCTGCGGGCCCTGAAAACGCTCGCCGCCGCCGATCTCGTGTGCTGCGAGGACACCCGCGTCACCCGCGTGCTGCTCGACCGCTACCAGATCCGCGTTCCGCTTTCCGCCTATCACGAGCACAACGCGACCAAGCAGCGCCCTAAGATCCTGGAGCGACTGGCAGCCGGCGAGGCGATCGCGCTGGTCTCGGATGCCGGCACCCCGCTGGTCTCCGACCCCGGCTTTCGGCTCGTGGAGGAAGCTGCCGCGGCCGGACACGCGGTGTTTCCCATTCCCGGCGCCTCGGCGTTGACGGCCTCGCTGACGGCGGCCGGATTGCCCACCGACACGGTCGTATTTCTCGGTTTCCTACCGCAAAAGGGCGGCCCGCGCCGGCGACGAATCGAGACCTTCGCGCGGCTTCCGGCCAGTCTCGTGCTTTACGAATCGCCGAATCGGCTTGGCCAGACGCTCGCCGATCTCACCGAGATCTGCGGCACGGATCGCCCTGCGTCGGTCTGTCGCGAGCTCACCAAGAAATTCGAGACCGTCACCCGCGGCACGCTCGGCGCCCTTAGCCAGGCCTTTCCGGTGAAGGGCGCCGTGAAGGGCGAGATCGCGATCGTGGTCGGCCCTCCGGCGGACGAGGCGGCGAGCGCCGACGACGCCGAGGCATTGCTGTCCGCTGCCCTTGAGCGGTTGCCCGCCGGCAAGGCCGCGGCCGAGGTGGCCCGCATCACCGGGCGCGATCGGCGCGAATTGTTTCAGATGGCGCTGACGCTGAAAGCCGATGCCCCAGCGGAGGACGATGCGTCGTGAGCGCGCCGGCACCGGCGCGGCGGCGCGCCTATCGCTGGGGGCTTGGCGCGGAATCGCGCGCAGCGGCCGCCCTCTCCCTAAAGGCCTACCGCATCCTTGGGCGACGCGTGCGGACAGGCGCCGGCGAGATCGATCTGGTCGCAAAGCGTGGCAGGACGATTGCGATCGTGGAGGTCAAAGCGCGGGCGACCGAGGCCGCGGCTTTGGAAGCCGTCGGATCGCGGTCTCAGACCCGGATCGTTCGAGCCGCCGCCGTCTGGCTCGCACAGAACCCGCGCTACGGCGACCATACCATCCGGTTCGATATCATCGCCGTGATGCCCGGCCGCTGGCCGGTGCACGTCGTCAACGCATTCGAGGCTTAAAACCCCGGATGGACAAAGGGCGAGATCGTCAGGCGGCACCGACCGGGTCGCCGCGCTCCCACTCCGCCCGGATCGCCGCAGCCTCCTCGGCAAAGCCACCGGCCTCGATCGCCGCGCGCAAGCGCCGCATCAGCGCTTGATAGTAGGCGATGTTGTTCCAGGTCAGCAGGATCGCGCCCAGCGTTTCGCCGGCACGGATCAGATGATGGAGGTAGGCGCGGCTGTAGCTGCGCGAGACCTCCGTCGGCCCTTCCGGATCGAGCGGCGCGATCTCTTCGGCATGGCGGGCATTCTTGAGGTTCAGCTTTCCGAAGCGGGTGTAGGCAACGCCGTGACGGCCGGCGCGGGTGGGCATCACGCAGTCGAACATGTCGACCCCGCGCTCCACCGATCCGATCAGGTCGTCCGGCGTTCCAACCCCCATCAGATAGCGCGGCTTATGGGTCGGCAGACAGGCGGTCACCGCCGCCGTCATCTCGAACATGACCTCCTGCGGCTCGCCTACGGCAAGCCCGCCGATCGAATAGCCTTCGAATGGCATCGCAGCCAAAGCATTGGCCGATTCGGCGCGCAGTGCATGGTCGTCGCCGCCCTGGACGATGCCAAACAGGCCCTGCCCCTTTTCCGGGCCGCCGCGCCGTTCGAACTCGGAGCGCGAGCGCTCGGCCCAGTCGAGGCTCAACCGCATACCGCGAGCGATCTCCTCGCGCGAAGCCGGCAGCCGCACGCACTCATCGAGCTGCATCTGGATGTCGGAGCCCAGAAGCCCCTGGATCTCCACCGAGCGCTCCGGCGTCAGCCGGTGCATGGAGCCATCGATATGGCTTTTGAAGGTCACGCCGTCGTTGTCGAGCTTGCGCAACGCAGCTAGCGACATGACCTGAAAGCCGCCGGAATCCGTCAAGATCGTGTGCGGCCAGTTCATGAACCGATGCAAGCCGCCGAGCCGGTCGATCCGCTCTGCGCCGGGCCGCAGCATCAGATGGTAGACATTGCCCAGCACCACGTCGGCGCCGGTTTCGCGCACATGCTCCGGCAGCATGGTCTTGACCGTCGCCTGGGTGCCCACGGGCATGAAGGCCGGGGTCTCCACCAGCCCGTGCGGGGTTTGGATCCGCCCGCGCCGTGCCGTCCCGTCGCCGGCAAGAAGCTCGAACGAGAAGCGCTGGGTCACGGGGCGGTCTCCGGGAAAAGCAGACTCGCATCGCCGTAGGAGTAGAACCGATAGCCGCTTTCGATCGCATGTTGATAGGCGGCGCGCATGGTGGCGAGACCGGAAAAGGCAGAGACCAGCATGAACAAGGTCGATTTCGGCAGGTGAAAGTTGGTCATCAGGAGATCGACGGCGCGGAAGCGATAGCCGGGCCGGATGAAGATCGCGGTCTCATCGGCGAAAGGATGCAATTGGCCGCTTTCGTCTGCCGCCGATTCCAGAAGACGCAGGCTGGTCGTGCCCACCGAAACGATCCGCCCGCCAGCCGCCCGAGCGACATTCAGACGTGCAGCCGTCTCGGCGCTCACCACACCGAATTCCGCGTGCATCGGGTGGGCGTCGAGATCCTCGTGCTTCACCGGCAGGAAAGTGCCCGGCCCGACATGAAGGGTCACATATGCGGTGCCGATGCCGCGATCGCGCAAACGATCCATCAGGTTCGGGGTGAAGTGGAGCCCGGCGGTGGGGGCTGCCACCGACCCCGGCTCGCGAGCATAGACGGTCTGATAGTCGTCCTTGTCGGAGACGTCGTCCGATCGCCGGCGCGCGATATAGGGCGGCAGCGGCACATGGCCCACCGTACCCAGACGCTCGACAAGGTCAGCTTCAGGTGCCTCAAATGAGAGCGTCGCCTCGCCCCCTTCAAGCTCGCTAACAGTCGCCGTCAAAGCGCCTTCGCTCGACGCGACCGGATCGGCGGAAAACCGGACCACCTCACCCTCGCGAAGGCGTTTGGCCGGGCGCACGAACGCGCGCCAACGCGCTCCGCCGAGATCCTTATGCAGCGTCGCGGAGATTTGAGCCTCGGCGTCACCGCGCGTGCGCATGCCGAAAAGCTGCGCCGGAATCACCTTGGTGTCGTTGAAGACGAGAATGTCGCCCGGTGCCAGCAGCTCCGGCAAGTCCCGGGCGATGCGGTCCTCAAGCACCGGATTGCCGCCCGGGCGAACGACGAGCATTCGCGCCGCATCGCGCGGACGCGCCGGACGAAGCGCGATCCGCTCCTGCGGCAGATCGAAATCGAAATCGGAAAGCGTGAGCCGATCCTGGTCGTTCTTACCGGCTTCGGCACCTTTGCACATGTCCCAGAGAATCCGTGCCTTAGCGGTCTTAACGACACACTCCGCTCATTCCCGCGAAAGCGGGAATCCATAGGGCGGTTCGATGGAGTGCGGACCAGAAGGTCCGGTTCAACGCAAACGGGCCCGGCTACGGAACGTGTCATCCCAGACGCATTCTCTGCGCGCCTCCGCATGCTCACCATGGATTTCCGCTTTCGCGGGAATGAGCGGAGATTGGAGCAGGTCCGGGAGATCACATTTCCCGAACCTGCAGATCAATCGGGCTAGAGCATTTCCAGGCCAAGTGGAAACCGGTTTCCGTCCGGAAACGCGTCAAAACAAAGGGCTAGAGCCCCAAGCCCTTACGCCGCGTCGGCGGCGATCCAAGCCTTCTCGATGCGGTCCGGATCGACGACGGGTTCGCCCCGCTTGATCTGGTCGACGGCATCCATACCCTCGGTCACCTGGCCCCAGACCGTGTACTGGCGGTCGAGGAAGGGATGGCGGTCAAAACAGATGAAGAACTGGCTGTCGCCGGAGTTCGGATCCTGGGTGCGGGCCATGGAGACGGTGCCGCGCTCGTGCGGTGCCTCGTTGAACTCCTGCGCCAGCTTCTTGCCGGACCCGCCAGTACCGGTACCGCGGGGGCAGCCGGTTTGGGCCATGAAGCCCTCGATCACGCGGTGGAAGACAATGCCGTCATAGAAGCCGTCGCGCACCAGCTCCTTGATGCGCGCGACGTGGTTCGGCGCCAGATCGGGCTTCAGCTCGATCGTTACGCGGCCGCGGGAGGTGTCGAGCACCAGGGTGTTCTCAGGATCAGTGGCCACGTCGGACTCTCCTTTTTTGTGTGTCAGCACGCCGCGCCGAACGCGACGGTTGGATCAGTTCTTGTCGGCGGCGATGTAGGCGTCAACGATGCGGTCCGGATTGGACACCCGTCCATTGGCGCTCTTGGAGCCCTTCTTGATCGAGTCGACGACGTCCATGCCGTCGATGACCTCGCCGAACACGGTGTACTGGCCGTCGAGGCTCGGCACCCGATTGAACATGATGAAGAACTGCGAGTTGGCGCTGTCCGGGCTCTGGGCCCGCGCCATGCCGACTGTGCCGCGCTCGTAGGGCGTGTCGGTGAACTCCGCTTTCAAGTCCGGATAGTCGGAGCCGCCGGCGCCGGTGCCCGTCGGATCGCCGGTCTGAGCCATGAAACCCTCGATCACGCGGTGGAACACCACGTCGTCGTAGAAGCCCTCACGGGCCAGCGTCTTGATGCGCTCCACGTGGGCCGGCGCAAGATCGGGCCGAAGGGCGATCTCGACCGTACCCTTGTTGGTTTCCAGAACCAGGATGTTTTCCGGATTGGTGTTCGACTGGGCAGCGGCCGGCAAGGCGAACACGAGCGCCATGGCGGCGACGGCGAGAAGGCGGCGAAGCATGAAAGACCTCTCGATAGGAGCCGTGAGAGAGAAGGTTAAGGCCGTGTCTTTTCGGCAAGGCGCCGGGCAACGTCGGCGGGAACGAAATCGGCCGTCCGACCACCCATTTTCGCGATCTGGCGCACAAGCGTGGCCGTGATGTGACGAACTTCGGGCGAGGCGGGCAGGAACACGGTCTGCACCTCCGGGCGAAGGGTCCGGTTCATGCCAGCCATCTGCATCTCGTAATCAAGATCGGTGCCGTCCCGCAGCCCGCGGATCAAAAGGCTCGCACCGTGATCGGCGGCCGCGTCGATCACCAGATTGTCGAACGAAACGACCTCGAGACGGTGCTGTTCATCGGCCGGCAGCAGAGTGCGCGCCACGTCGCGCAGCATGTCCACCCGCTCCTCGAACGAGAACATTGGCGCCTTGCCGGGATGCACTCCGATCGCGACCACGACGCGGTCGGCAATGCCGAGTGCGTGGGAAAGAACGTCCAGGTGGCCGTTGGTCACCGGGTCGAACGACCCCGGATAGAGCGCGATGCGCGTGGCGTCCGCCATTCAAAATTCCTAGAGGCTGTTATGGACTCGGAACAGAAGCTGCGTTGGGAAAGGATCGGACAAAAGGAGAAAGGCGATCCGAACACCCTTCCGTATTTGGGAGCCTTTCGGTGCGTTGGCCGACATGGCTCTAGCTGCCGCACCAAGGGATCGCAACCCTTCTCTCCCCGCGATACCGGCCTCTTCCGGGAACCGCTTCGCCTCGGGAGCGTTTTCCTGGTCAGAGGAGAATAGCCATGATGCATCATCGGACGCTTTCGAATCCGGTCTTTCGTACCCCGATCTTCGATGGTTCCGGCCTGCGCGAAATTCTTGCGCGCCAGACCTCGAAATTCCGCAATCCGTCATTGTGTGATGCCGGTCACTCGCGCGAAGCCGCATCGATCCCATCTTCAGTTCATCGAGGCAACGGAGCTCTCGGAGACGGGACCAAGGGGCCAGCGAAGATGACCAAGCATCGTATCACCACACGTTTTCTGGCAGCCTCCGGCGCCATGCTGTTCACGGCGATCGCTGTTTCTGCAGGCGTGACGTCGGGTGGGTTTCAGTCCACCGCCAAGGAAGACCGCTTCCAATCGGTTTCGCAGGAGCTGTGCGCCGGCCAATCCTGGCCGAACATTTCGCCGGCCTGCGTGAGCTGGAAATCGGGAACGCCAGCCACGCGCAAGGTCCGGTTCGTAACTGAAGTGTCGAACGATCGGGCCAACGCGACGACGACTCTGAACCGGGTTCCAGCGGCACAGCAGGTCGCGAGCGCGCAGTAGTAGACCTTCGCGGCCGGACGCATAGGCCGCAAGACGATTTCGCCCGAAAGGGCACCACCCTCCAAGCTCGACTTTCGTCGCGACGGTTCGCCCCCCCCACCGTCAGGCGAAACGCCCCGCAGCGACCTACGCTGCGGGGCATTTCTTTTTTAATGCTGGGCGAAAAACGCGATTATCGGTTTTTCGCTGTGACCGTCGATGCCGGCGAACAACGAGAACCCGGACGGTCTTACTCCTCGGACGGCCCCTCGGCGGGACCATCTTCGGTCCCATCGCTCTCACCATCCTCGTAGTCTTCGGCCTCTTCCTCGCTGACCCGCTCCACGGAGACCACCTTCTCGCCTTCGGCGGTCGAGAAGACGATCACGCCCTGGGTGTTGCGCCCGGCCAGCCGAATGCCGTCGACCGGGCAGCGGATGAGCTGGCCGCCGTTGGTCACCAGCATGATCTGATCGGAATCCTCCACCGGGAAGGTCGCGACCAGCTCGCCGTTGCGCTCGTTGACGGTCATGGCGACGATGCCTTTGCCGCCACGGCCCGTCACCCGATACTCGTAGGCGGAAGTGCGCTTGCCGAAGCCGTTCTCCGAAATTGCCAGGATCACCTGCTCGGCTGCGCCGAGCTCGGCATAGCGCTCCGCGCCCAGCTCGACGTCGCCGGTCTCTTCCATCTCGACGTCGCCGTTCGTCTCGCCCTCGCCCGCCACCGCGCGGCGCATCTTGAGATAGGCGGAGCGTTCGGCCGGCGAGGCCTCCACGTGACGCAGGATCGACATGGAGATGACCTGGTCGCTGTTTCCGAGCGAGATGCCGCGCACACCGGTTGAGGAACGGCCGGCGAAAACGCGAACGTCCGTCACCGGGAAGCGAATCGCCTGGCCGTGCGCCGTGGTCAGCAGCACGTCGTCGTCCGGCGAACAGATCTGGACGCCGACGATGCTGTCGCCCTCGTCGAGCTTCATGGCGATCTTGCCGGCCCGGTTCACCTGCACGAAGTCGGACAACTTGTTGCGGCGGACCGTGCCCTTGGAGGTGGCGAACATCACGTCGAGTTCGCCCCAGCTCTCCTCGTCCTCCGTGAGCGGCAGGATCGACGAGATGCCCTCACCCTGCTCAAGCGGCAGGATGTTGATCAGCGCCTTGCCGCGCGCCTGCGGCGCGGCGAGCGGCAGCCGCCAGACCTTCTGCTTGTAGACGATGCCGCGCGAGGAGAAGAACAGCACCGGCGTGTGGGTGTTGGCCACGAACAGCCGGGCGACGAAATCCGCCTCGCGGGTCGACATGCCGGACCTGCCCTTGCCGCCGCGACGCTGCGCGCGGTAGGTGGCGAGCGGCACGCGCTTGACGTAGCCGGCGTGGCTGACGGTGACGACCATGTCCTCACGCTGGATCAGGTCCTCGTCTTCGAGGTCCGCCCCGCCTTCCAGGATCTCGGTGCGCCGCGGTGTGGCGAACTCTTCCTTCACCGCGGTCAGCTCGTCCTTGATGATTTCCAGGACGCGGATGCGCGAGCGCAGGATCTCAAGATAATCCTTGATCTCCTCGGCGAGCTTGTTGAGCTCCTCGCCGATCTCGTCGCGTCCCAGCGCCGTCAGCCGCTGCAGGCGGAGGTCCAGGATCGCCCGCGCCTGCTCTTCCGACAGCCGGCAGGTGCCGTCCTCGGCAACCGCATGGCGCGGATCGTCGATCAGCCGCACCAACGGGATCATGTCGCGCGCCGGCCAGTCGCGGTTCATCAGCTCTCTGCGGGCGGTCGCGGGATCCGGCGAGGTGCGGATCAAATGGATCACCTCGTCGATATTGGCAACGGCGATCGCCAGACCGACCAGCACGTGTGCACGGTCGCGCGCCTTGTTGAGCAGGAACTTGGTGCGCCGGGTGACGACCTCCTCGCGGAAGCCGATGAAGGCCGTAAGCAGGTCGCGAAGCTGCATCAACTCCGGCCGGCCGTAGTTGAGCGCCACCATGTTGGCGCCGAACGTCGTCTGCAGCGGCGAGAAGCGATAGAGCTGGTTCAGCACGACGTCGGCGACGGCGTCGCGCTTCAGTTCGACCACCACTCGCAGGCCGTCGCGATCGGATTCGTCGCGCAGATCCGAAATGCCCTCGACGCGCTTTTCGCGCACCAGCTCGGCGATCTTCTCCACCATCGAGGCCTTGTTGACCTGATAGGGGATCTCCTTGATCACCAGCGCCTCGCGGTCCTTGCCGGCCGTCTCGATCTCGACCTTGCCGCGCATCACGATCGAACCGCGCCCGGTCTGATAGGCCGAGCGAATGCCGGAGCGGCCGAGAATGCTGCCGCCGGTCGGGAAGTCCGGCCCCGGCACGATCTCCCACAGCGCCTCAGCCGTGAGCGTCGGATCGTCGATCAGCGCGATGACCGCGTCGATCACCTCGCCCAGATTGTGCGGCGGCACGTTGGTCGCCATGCCGACGGCGATGCCACCGGCGCCATTGACCAACAGGTTTGGGAAGCGCGCCGGCAGCACCACCGGTTCGCGCTCGGAATTGTCGTAGTTGTCCTGGAAGTCAACGGTCTGCTTGTCGATGTCATCCAGAAGCGCCGTCGCGACTTTCTCCTGGCGGACCTCGGTGTAACGCATCGCGGCGGGCGGATCGCCATCGACGGAGCCGAAGTTACCCTGGCCATCGACCAGCGGCAGCCGCATGGAGAAATCCTGCGCCATGCGCACTAACGCGTCGTAGATCGCCTGGTCGCCATGGGGGTGATATTTACCCATGACGTCGCCGACGACGCGCGAGGACTTCTTATAGGGCTTGTTCCAGTCGTAGCCGTTCTCGTGCATCGTGTAGAGAATACGCCGATGCACCGGCTTCAGCCCGTCGCGGACGTCCGGCAGGGCGCGGCTCACGATCACGCTCATGGCGTAGTCGAGATAGGACCGCTCCATCTCGTCGGTGATCGAGACGCCGCGAATGCCCTTCGGCTCGTCGCCCGGCGGCGGAACTTGCTCGTCGCTCACGGAAAATACGCTCTCATGGTTGGTCGATTCCGATGTCTATAGACGATTCCCACCAGTCGAGCCAATTTCGGCGTGCCGAGGCGTTGGGAAAACGGTCAATGAAATCAACCGGATAGATGCAAGGTTCTCTGGACCGCAAATTCGGCAGGGGAAAGGCGGCCGCTTTCCTGTCAAATGGGTGTCGCACGCGGCCGTTCCAATGGTGCGTTTCAGCCGCCGAGACAGTTTGAATTGCGCTCCCCGATTGACCGAATAGAGAGGCCATCCAGCGCATGATCGACTATCTCACCCATGCCCTGACGACGCTGTTCGTCACCATCGATCCGATCGGTCTCGCCCCAATATTTCTGGGTTTGACGCCGGGATGGTCGCGGGCAGCCAGGCGCGCGGTCGCCTTCCGGAGCTGCCTGGTCGCATTCGCGATCCTTCTGGTGCTGTCGCTGGTGGGCAATCCGCTGCTCTCCTTCCTGGGTATCTCGCTGGCCGCCTTCCGCGTCGCCGGCGGCCTGCTTCTATTCTGGATCGCCGCGGAAATGGTGTTCGCCAAGCGAACCGAGCGGAAAGCGAACATCGCCCAGAGCGCCGCCCACGAAGGCGCCCCGGACGAAGACCACGACATCGCGATCTTCCCGCTTGCGATCCCGCTAATCGCCGGCCCTGGCGCGATCTCCGCCGTGATCCTGTTGTCCGACCAAGCACCGTCGACGATCGCGTTCGGCGGAATGATCGCCTCGTTCGCGCTGGTGCTTGGCGGGACGCTTTTGATCTTTCTGGGCGCGCAAAGGGTCGATCACGTTCTAGGCGACACCGGACGCGCGGTGCTGACCCGCCTGCTCGGCGTCATCCTTGCCGCGCTGGCCGTCCAATTCGTCGCCGACGGCGTGATCGCGCTCGCCAAGACGGCATAGGGCATGGCCACACCGGCTGAAAGTCGAATCTTCGATTTCGAACAAATAATGAAGACGTATTACTTCCCCGGCGACTGCATCGTGACCAGATGGGCACATGCGCGGGGACGTTCTTCACTACGACGACATTTCGAACACCGGACTCTTCAGCGCCGATAACGGCAACCGTTATGCCTCATCTTCCCCCGACCTGCGAGACGAGGTACTCGTCTCGAAGGACAAGGGTCGATTTCACCCCCGCCGGCGGCCGTTGCCCTCAAATCTCCCTCGCACCAGCAGTGCGGTGGCGTCGTCGGACACCTTGAAGCGCGGATAGCGCCGGCACGAAGGGTCTTCGCCGTGCTCTACCATCCGCAGCTCCTCACCCAGCGCGGCCAGTCCGCGTGACGTTGCGGCTTCCAGCGCGGCCTCCGGCGAATAACGGCCGTAGTCCTCAAACAGCGCCGCGAAGCCGTCGGTGGCCAGAAGTGCGGTCTGGGAAGCGGCCAGATCGAGCCGATGCGTCCGGGCGTGGTCGACCACCTCGGGGTCAAGGCCGAAGATCCAGTAGCCCTCGGGCGTGTTGTGCCGGTCGCGCCCCTCACGCATGCGCCGGCGCACCTCAGGATGGTCGAGAGTCGCACCGTGATCGTGCATCTGCTTTGCCGCCGCCTGCTCCACCTCCCGGCCCGGCCGGCCGAGCCCGACCGATCCGAACCGCCCCTCGCCTCCGCGGGCGATGAGAAGGCAGTCACCGAGCTCGATTGCCTCGATCCCGTCCGGATCGAACCGCGCGATCAGGATTGCCGCGGTGGGGCGCTGATGTCGTGCCTCGGGCGGGCGCACGACGGCCTCGTCGAAGCGTTGCGCCAGCAGATCGATCGTCTCCGCCAGAAGGGATCGAAGGTCGTCGGTCCCCGCTCCAATGCGCTCCGCCAGGATCTCACTGGCGGTTGCCGACAGCCAGGCCGCGTCGCTCGGCCCCTCCAGGCATTCGAACGCGCCGACCCCGGTCGCACCGTCGATCACCCAGGCGAAGTTGCCGGCGGTACCGAACGCGTCCTCGTTCGCCCGCGCCGGATTGCCCGGCAGCGAGCAGTGATCCAAGAGCGTCAGTGAGACCATTGCCGGCCCGCCTTCGCGTCCCGGCCCACAAAATGGGCCGACGACCTGAACTCGTTGCCGAACGCGCTTACACCGTCAGGCAAAGGGCGTTCGACGTTGAGACCGGGCAGAGATCAGAACGGGATCTCGTCGTCGAGGTCGCGGCCATAGCCACCACCCCCGCCGCCGCCGGTGTCCATCGGGCCGGATTGGCCGAAGCCGCCCGATCCGCCGGAACCGCCGCCATAGGAGCCACCGCCCCCACCCCCGCCGTAGGAGCCGCCGCCACCGCCGCCTTCGTTGCGGCCGTCGAGCATGGTGAGCGAGGAATTGAAGCCCTGCAGCACCACCTCGGTGGTGTAGCGCTTCTGGCCCGACTGGTCCTCCCACTCCCGGGTCTGGAGCTGGCCTTCCAGATAGACCTTCGAACCTTTGCGCAGATACTGCTCGGCAATCCGGCAGAGGCCCTCGTTGAAGATCACCACCCGGTGCCACTCGGTGCGCTCACGCCGCTCACCGGAGTTCTTGTCGCGCCAGCTCTCCGAGGTCGCGACCCGAAGGTTCGCGACCGGCCGACCGTCCTGGGTGCGGCGGATCTCCGGATCGGCCCCGAGATTGCCGACCAGGATCACCTTGTTGACGCTGCCGGCCATATTCGCCTCCTAAAATTCGCCGTTGCTGTCGGCGCAGCCCTCCGGCGCGCCATCAAAGTCGCGGCGACGATAACGGCCCGGCGCGCGCGGACCAATCGCCGAGCCCGACGTTCCACGTCTTTTCGCGATGTTTTTTCCGGCCCGTGCCCCAACCCCGATGGTCTCTTCGGCCGGAAATCTGGAACATTCCAGGAACATATTACATTGACGCGTGCCCCTGGCAACCTCTGAGAGACGACCTATCTGTGAGCATGGTCGCTCGCGGCACCTCGCTCCGCCGTGGGCTTGCCAATCCGCAACCTCCGGAACATAGATAGAACATACACGAGTCGGATCGAACCGTGCGCAAGCCGGCGCGGCGTTTGCAGGCCCGCCCTCTTCGGCGCTACACGGAGTGACGACCGACATTGCCGTCCTTCGCAAGACCGGACCAGACCGCCTCATGCACAAGACGATCGCCATCAAGGGCGCCCGCGAGCACAATCTGAAGAACGTGGATCTGGAGATCCCGCGGGATGCGCTGGTGGTCTTCACCGGCCTGTCCGGGTCCGGCAAGTCGTCGCTCGCCTTCGACACGATCTACGCGGAAGGCCAGCGGCGCTATGTCGAAAGCCTGTCGGCCTATGCCCGACAATTCTTGGAGATGATGCAGAAGCCGGATGTCGACCAGATCGACGGACTGTCTCCGGCGATTTCGATCGAGCAGAAAACCACCTCCAAGAACCCGCGTTCGACCGTCGGCACCGTCACCGAGATCTACGACTATATGCGGCTCTTGTGGGCGCGCGTAGGCATTCCTTATTCGCCTGCGACCGGACTGCCGATCGAGAGCCAGACCGTCAGCCAGATGGTCGATCGGGTGCTGGAGCTGCCGGAGAAGACCCGGCTCTATTTGCTCGCGCCGATCGTGCGTGGCCGCAAAGGCGAGTACCGCAAGGAGCTTGCCGAACTGCAGAAGAAGGGCTTCCAACGCGTCAAGATCGACGGCGCCTTCCACGAGATCGGCGAGGCGCCGGCGCTGGACAAGAAGCTGAAGCACGACATCGACGTGGTGGTCGACCGGGTGGTGGTGCGCGAGGATATAGCGACCCGGCTCGCCGACTCGCTGGAGACCGCGCTGCGGCTTGCCGACGGCATCGCGGTAGCGGAATTCGCCGACGAGACCGAGGCCGACGGCAGCCCGCGCCGGGTCGTGTTTTCGGAGAAGTTCGCCTGCCCCGTGTCGGGCTTTACGATTCCCGAGATCGAGCCGCGCCTGTTTTCCTTCAACAATCCCGCTGGCGCCTGTCCGAGCTGCGACGGGCTCGGCACGATGCTGAGCTTCGAAGCCGACCTGGTGGTGCCGGACGAGACGCTGTCGCTACGCGCCGGCGCGGTCCTGCCGTGGGCGCGCACCGGCAACACCTCGCCCTACTACACCCAGACGCTGGAGGCGCTGGCGAAACATTTCGATGGCTCGATGACCGAGCCCTGGCGTGACCTTCCCGAGGCCCTGCGCGACGCCATCCTCTACGGCACCAACGAGAAAGTGACCTTCGTCTACGACGACGGGCTTCGGAGCTACCAGACCAAGAAGAGCTTCGAAGGCGTGGTCAACAACATCGAGCGGCGCTGGCGCGAGACCGATTCCGACTGGGTGCGCGAGGAGCTGTCGCGCTACCAATCCGACAAGCCGTGCGACGCCTGCGGCGGTTACCGGCTGAAGCCGGAAGCGCTGGCCGTGAAGATCGCCGGGCGCCATATCGGCGAAGGCTCGGCCCAGTCGATCCGCGACGCCCACGCCTGGTTCGGCGAGCTGGACCAGCACCTGACCGACAAGCAGAACGAGATCGCCAGCCGGATCCTGAAAGAGATCCGCGAGCGACTGCGTTTCCTGGTGGACGTCGGGCTCGACTATCTGCAGCTTTCGCGCAATTCCGGCACGCTGTCCGGCGGCGAAAGCCAGCGCATCCGGCTCGCCTCGCAGATCGGCTCGGGTCTCACCGGCGTGCTCTACGTGCTGGACGAGCCCTCCATCGGGCTGCATCAGCGCGACAACGCCCGGCTTCTGGAAACGCTGAAGCGGCTGCGCGATCTCGGCAACACGGTGATCGTGGTCGAGCACGACGAGGACGCGATCCTCGCCGCCGACCATGTGGTGGACGTGGGGCCGGGCGCCGGCGTCCATGGCGGCCGCGTAGTCTCCCAGGGTACGCCGGAGGAGATCATCGCCGACCCGGCCTCGCTCACCGGACAGTATCTCTCCGGCGTGCGCGAGGTCGCGGTCCCGGCGGAGCGGCGCAAGGCGACCAAGGGCCGGCGCATCAAGCTCACCGGTGCGCGCGGCAACAACCTGAAGAACGTCTCGATCGAGCTGCCGCTCGGCACCTTCACCGCCGTCACCGGCGTCTCTGGCGGCGGCAAGTCGACGCTTCTGCTCGATACCTTCTACAAGGCCGTGGCGCGGCGGCTGAATGGCGCCCGCGACGTGCCCGCCCCCTACGATTCGATCGAGGGGCTGGAGCTGATCGACAAGATTATCGACATTGACCAGTCTCCGATCGGCCGCACCCCACGCTCCAATCCGGCGACCTACACCGGTGCCTTCACCCCGATCCGGGAGTGGTTCGCCGGCCTGCCGGAGGCGAAGGCGCGCGGCTATGGTCCGGGTCGCTTCTCCTTCAACGTCAAAGGCGGGCGCTGCGAGGCCTGCCAGGGCGACGGCGTCATCAAGATCGAGATGCACTTCCTGCCCGACGTCTACGTCACCTGCGATGTCTGCGAGGGCAAGCGCTACAACCGCGAGACGCTGGAGGTCACCTTCAAGGAGAAGTCGATCTCCGACATCCTGGAGATGACGGTGGAAGAAGGCTGCGGCTTCTTCGAGGCCGTGCCCCAGGTGCGCGACAAGCTGGAGACGCTGAAGCAGGTCGGCCTCGGCTACATCAAGATCGGCCAGCAGGCGACCACGCTTTCGGGTGGCGAGGCCCAGCGCGTCAAGCTGGCCAAAGAGCTTTCCAAACGCGCCACCGGGCGCACGCTCTACATCTTGGACGAGCCCACCACCGGACTGCACTTCCACGACGTCGCCAAGCTTCTGGAGGTGCTGCACCGGCTGGTGGAGACCGGCAATACGGTGGTCGTGATCGAACACAATCTGGAGGTCATCAAGACCGCTGATTGGGTGATCGATCTGGGACCCGAAGGCGGCGACGGTGGTGGCCGAATTGTGGCGATGGGCCGGCCGGAGGACATTGCCGCCAACGAGGAGAGTCACACCGGCCAGTTCTTGGCGGAATTGCTCGCCCGCCGGCCAAAAGCGAAGACGGCGAGCGCCGCCGAATAGAGAGATTTGACGACATGCGGAGGCACAGCCTCCGCAAGAAAATATTTCAAAACAGAAACTTAGATCCTATTCGGTGCTCACGACGGGCGGCCGCGATGCAGTCCGCGCCGCCAGCGCAGAGAGGAGCCCCGCCACGGCGGAAGGTTTCGGCGGCCAACGCCCGGCCCGGCTTTACTTGTCAAATTGCGACGAAATCGTGTCGAACCTTGCGTCGTAAGGTCTGCGCGAAATGCATGCATCGCAGAACTGACATGCTTTTTTATCTGATTACAGAAGAAGCAAACTAGCCCATATAAGCGTCAGTCGATGGTCACGGACCAAGCAGCCGGGACCATTTCGATGCCAGTCATCCACAATGAGGTCTGTTACCGCTGCCGGCCACGAGGCTCGGCGGCTTTTTGGAGCGCCGCCATGTTCGACATTTTCGTTCGGACGTTTCAGTCCTGGAAGGACACCCGCAACATCGCCGAAATCCGCAAGCTCACCCCCCACCAGCAGATGGACCTCGGGCTGAGCCCGCTGGACATCGAAAAGCTGGTCGGTCGCTCCAGGGATGTGCTGCGTCCGTGACTCAGAATTCGGACCGAGACGTAGTTTTTGCGTCTCTCGGTTCGTTTAAGCCGCGACCGTCCCCTCCCCTCGGGTCGCGGCGATAAGGAACGCCCGCCGGTTCCCTCCCACCGGCGGGCGTTTTCCGTTTCGACAGCCAATAAGGCCCTCAATTCTCGCGGTTGCCTTGTTGACGATCGATGCTTCCGGCTGCACCGAAAGGCGAAATGGATTAGGGAAGGCCCCAAGTGATCGGAGAGAATGCCGCCTTGGATGCCAAAACCCCCGTCCCCGCGCCCCGTTTCGAGGCCGACACCGTCCTCAAAAGCGACGTGTTCAGCCGCGTGACCCTCGGCCGCCTCGGCGATGTCGTCGTGGTGGAACGCGATGTGGCGCCGACGCCGATCTGGTCGAAACCGCTTGCTCATCTCCTGTTCTGGCGCGAGCGCCGCGCGCTGCGCCGCCTCGACGGGCTTAAGGGCGTCCCGCAACTCGTCGCCGCCGAGCGCGGCCGGCTTTACCGCGGCTGGATGGCCGGCGTTCCGCTCCACATTGCCGAGCCGCACGGCGACGTCGCCTTCTTCCGCGAAGCGAAGCGGCGGCTTCATTCCCTGCACCGGCGCGGCATCGCCCACAACGATCTGGCCAAACAGCAAAATTGGCTGCGCCTCGCCGACGGCGAGCCGGGGCTGATCGATTTCCAGCTCGCCAGCGTCCATCCCCGGCGCGGTAAGCTGTTTCGCGTGCTCGCCTACGAGGATCTTCGCCACCTTCTGAAACACAAGAAGCGCTACTGCCCGGACGCCCTGACGGCACGCGAACGCACGATCCTGTCGCGCAAGAGCCTGCCGACCCGGATCTGGATGGCGACTGGCAAGCGCGTTTACAACGCCGTGACGCGGGGCCTCTTCTCCTGGTCCGATGGCGAAGGCGGCCACGACCGCCTGCGCGAATTCGGCGCCAAGACCGAAACACGGCTCGCCGAACATCCGACGGTTCAGGCCGCTGTGGTGGTCAGCTATCCCTACCCCCGTCATGGTGCCGGGCTCTATGCCTTCGTGGTCGGCCCCCAGCCGGCGGATCCTCCCGCCCTTCAGGCCTGGTGCCGCGAGACGCTGGGCACCGCCGGAACACCCGACCTCATCCAACCGGTCGACGCGCTGCCGCTCGCCGCAGACGGGGCACCGCGCCGCGATCTCCTAACCTTGATCGCCCGCAACCTGTTGGACGATCTGGAAGCGGCAGAAGCCGACGAGACCACGCGGGAAACGGCGCGGCGGATCGCCGCTCACCGCCTCAACCTCTCCGACCGGACCTTCTCGGCCGGAAGCCCGGACGCGAGCTGACGCCAATCCAGGAAGGGCTTTCGCCAGTCTTCCTTCGTGCCGATCTGCCTTTCGTTACGTCTGCCATCACGGCCTGGGTCAGGACTTAAAACGCTGGCGCACGCCTCGTGGCTGGCCGCGACCCCCACTATACTTAGAAATACAATTTACTAGAGAAAATATTTAGAGTTGCAGGACATCAAATATTCACATTTATTAGCGCTTCCTCATCTAACGGCACGACCTGTGTCGCTGACGGAGGCCAGATGCTTTCGAAATCGCCGATCATTCCGACGATTGAATCGCTGCAAACGATCCTCAATTCCATTCCAAGTCCGGTTTTCCTGCTGGACCAGGACCATCGTCTCGTCATGGTCAACGATGCGTTCTGCGACTTCGCCCGCGTCGAACGGGACGACATCCTCAATACGACCGGAAGCAATCCCGACGAGCAACGGGACGTGTTTTGGCGCATTGACGAAGAAGTCTTCCGCACCGGAAGCATGATCGAGAATGAAGAAGTCGCCGACGACGCGGACGGCACCCCGCACATCGTCGTGACCCGCAAGCGGCTTGTCCACCTTCCCACGGTGGACGGCGAGACGCCTTTCATCCTGGCTTCCATTTCCGACGTGACGCGGATCCGGGAGGCCGAGGCGCGCGCCCGCTATCTTGCCTCCCATGACGAATTGACGGGCCTTGCCAACCGCGCCGAGCTCAACGAACGTCTGGCCGATGCAATCGAGCTTGCCCGCCGATCGGAATCGAAGGTCGGCTTCCTCCTGCTCGATCTCGACGGCTTCAAGGCCGTTAACGACAAGCACGGCCATGCTGCAGGCGACGAACTCCTAAAGGTCGTGGCAAAGCGTCTGAAAAGCCACGTCCGCGTTGTGGACACGGTGGCACGGCTCGGCGGGGATGAATTCTGCATCGTACAGGTCGGCATTCATCAGCCAAGCGGCGCGTTTGTGCTTGCCGAACGGCTGGTCGCGGCGCTGGAGAAGCCCGTCACGATGGGAGGTGAGGAATTTATCGTCTCCGCATCCATCGGCATCGCCCTTTTCCCCGACGATGCCAAGGACAATGACGAGCTTTACAAGGAAGCGGATCAGGCGCTCTACAAGATCAAAAGGGCCGGCGGCAGCGGCTTCTACAGGACGACGGACGGCGACCATGTCGATACCCCGCCTTGGCGGATGGAAGACGACCTGCGCCAGGCCCTCGCTAAAAACCAATTGTCGCTGGTCTATTCTTCACTGACCGGCGCCGACGGTGAGGTGCACGGGTACGAAGCCCTACCAGTCTGGCAGCATCCCGAGCGCGGCGAGATCCCCCGTGAGATGTTCCTGCCAACCGCGGAGAAGGCCGGCCTGATTCACAAGATCAGCACTTGGGTCCTGATGGAAGCCTGCAAGGCGGCGGCGACCTGGAACGAGGCGCTGCGGGTCTCCGTCAACATTTCTCCGATTCAGCTCGAATATGGCGATCTGCAGGAGACGGTGGAACGCGCTCTCGACATCTCCGGCCTTGCTGGCAATCGATTGGAGTTGGAAATGCCGGAAACCGCGCTCCTGGGCGACGAAGAACGCGTCGCGGTGACCCTCGGCGCCATCAAGGCGCGCGGGGTGCACCTCGCGCTCGACAAGTTCGGCTCAGGGTCGTCCACGATCGCCCACCTGCACAAATTCCAGTTCGATCGCCTGAAAATCGACGAAAGCTTCATCGCAAACCTTCGGACCGACCCGCGCTCGTTGGCGCTCGTGCAGGCGATCATTCACCTCGGTCAGGAGATGAACATCGCGGTCACGGCCGAAGGCGTCGATGACAGCAATCAGCTCTGCGTGCTCAAAAAGATGGGCTTTTCGGAGATCCAGGGACGCGCTTTGGGAGAGCCGCAGCGGCGGTAATCCGGCGCTTTTGCACACGCTCCGTCCGTGCAAGGCACACACGTCCAAGCTTCGCTATTCGGCCGCCTGCCGACGGGCCGGCCCAGCGACGAGCTCCCGAGCTTCGGCGGCCGGCACCGCCGGCGAATAGAGATAGCCCTGGCCGAAGTCGCAGCCGTGCGTCTTGAGCCAAGCGGCATCCTCCTCCGTCTCGATCCCTTCCGCTGTGACCTTGAGCTCCAGCCGATGTGCCAAAAGGATCACCAGGTCGACGATCGTTGCGACCGCCTGACCGTCGCGCCGATGCCCGATGATCGTGTTGTCGAGCTTGATCTTGTCGACGGGCAGTTCGTAGAGGTGCTTCAAGCTGGAATAGCCGGTGCCGAAGTCGTCCAGGGAGATGCCCACGCCCTTCGATTTCAGCGCGACGATGGTGTCCTGCGCGCGCTTGAAATCCTCCACGATCGCATCTTCGGTGATTTCGATTTCCAAACGACCCGCCGGCAGGCCCGTTCGCTTCAGACAGTCCAATATGGTTTGCAGCATGCGCTGGCTTTTAAGCTGCGCGGGCGATGCGTTGACCGCGATGCACAGTGGGCGCTCCCACGTCATCGCCTCTCGCGCGGCCACCTCCAGCACCGTCTCAAACAGCCGGTCGATCACGCCCAGATCAACGGCCATCTGAATGAAGACATCCGGGCCGATCCGTCCTTTCACGGGATGGGTCCAGCGCGCCAGCACCTCGAAGCCGACCAACTCTCCGGTGTCCAGACGCACGAAGGGCTGGAAATGCGGCATGACCTGCCCGGTATCGATCGCCCGCCGGAGATCGCCTTCCAAACTCAGGCGCTTGCGCAGTGAAGCATCGAAGCCGGAATCGAAAGTCGCATAGGTATTCCGGCCATCGGCCTTGGCGCGCATCATCGACAAATCGGCACGCTGCATCAGGAGTTCGCGCGTCTTGCCGTCTTGCGGCCAGACGGCAATGCCGATGCTCGCGGTTACGGTAACCTCGCTTCCCCCAAGCGCGATGGGCTCGCGCACTTCCCGCAGCAACTGCTGCACGGTTCTAACGATCCGGCCGTCGTTGCCCTCGCTCAGGACCGCAACGGCGAACTCGTCGGCGCCGAGCCGCGCCACCAGACAGCACGAGCCCACGATCGTCTTGATGCGCTGGGCTATGCCCTGAAGCACCCGATCGCCACCGCCATGGCCATGCAGGTCGTTGACCGCCCGGAAGCGGTCCAGATCCATGAAGACGAGGCCGACGGAGCGGTGCATCTCGCCCGCCTCGGTCAGTGCTTTCTCGAACGATTGCTCGAAATTGTGACGGTTTGGCAGGCCGGTCAGCGGATCATAGAGCGCAAGCTTGCGCGCGGCCTCCTCCGCCTTCTCGCGCCGCGCGATCGCCTGACGCAGATTGATGAGATAGACGACGAGAATGGCAATCAAGGCGGAGATGGCGACCACGAAGACTTGGATAAGCTGAAGCGCGGTCCAAATCGCGGGAGTGTGCTGCGCCCGATAGATCGCCGGCAGAATGTCGCTGCGGATCAGCCCCGCGAAGGCGAGCAACGCCAGCGTCACAATGACGAGATAGAGCGCCCAAACACCTCGGCTGGTCTTCACCTCCACGGTCATAGTCCCCGTCGGAACGCAAGGCCCGTAGAAGGTCGCTGCAGAGGCCCTGCCCAAACGATCGCCATGGCTCCTCCGGCGAGGAGCGCGACCATCGTCTACTGATTGTCAGATCGGGAACGGCCTGGAAGATCGGATCCCGCTCTCGTCCGACAGCTTTGCGGGATCAGGCTTGCGCGAGGCGGGTTTTACTCTGAGAGGCGCCGGAGCGGCGGCACGGCAACGTGACCGACAATCGACGTCGCGCCGATGGCGCGTGCCACCACCCGGTCGGCGCGGCGGTAGTTGAACAGCCCGCCGGCGAAGAACAGGAAGCTGCCGACCAGATATTGCCAGGCAAGGAAGCCATCGAGGATCAGCTCATCCGCCTTATCGCCGAACTTCCAGAGATAGGGAATCGAGGCCACGGCGAAGAGCACCGAGCCGACCACGAAGGTCAGCGCCGTCAGGTTCATGAGCTGCAAGGTGATCAGATCGTCGGCTTGGACGATCTGGAGGACGTTGATCACCGCACCCAGGACGAACAGCAGGCTACCGATGACGAAGCACCACGCGCCGGCGGTGAAAAGGCCGACATAGGACAGGAAGAAAACGCTGCCGACGACGAACAGCAGCGTTCCGAAAAGATAGGAAAAGGCGGCCCAGAACTCAAACCGCTCCCACAGATCGACGTCTGCGGGCTTGCGCCAGATGTGCCGCACCACTTCGATCATGTCGTGGGCGGTAACCAGAAGATAGAGCAACGAACCGGCAAAAAAGATCCAAGCACCGGCATCGGCATACGCCGACAAAGCGGGAAAAAAGCAGATGCTTCCGGCGATGAAGACCAGACCGCCGACCTCGTAGGTGACCGCGTTAACGGTCTCCCATCGGAAATTGGATCTCAGATCCGGGTCGTCCCCGACAAGATCGTGAAGCCGAGGCCGATTGACGAACAGGTGGGGCATGAAACGGCCTTCCCTGGAAGCAGAACGTCAGCTCGACGAGCCCGCATTAAAGCCCAGCGGACTGCCGGAGCGCAGCGTTGATCCGATCTTGCCAGCCGGGTCCATCCTCCTGAAAAGCGGCCAGCACATCGCGGTCGATCTTCAACGTCACCGTTTCCTTGCCCTGAGGCACGGCTGCCGGGGCCTTCGGGGCCTCGACCTTGGGCGCAGGCCGCTTAAACACCGCTTCAGCGGCCGCGCGGTAATCGGTTGGACGTCGGGCCATTGGCCCCTCCTCCAGGTTGCAGTGTGAAAGTCCACTCTTGCACGGCTTCCGGCCGTGACAAACCATTTACCTTCGCCGGTCCGCGCATGCGAGCGAACCGGAAGCAACGTCACCCGGACGCAACGTCGAGCAGACGCAGACGCACCTTCGGCACACCGCGGAAGGTATCGAGCATCAACGAACCCGCGACATGCAGCGACGATCCCCGCGCGGCAGCAATGGCATCGCCGAGCGCGCCGCCACGGGCGCGGAACGCCATGGCGTCCAGCCGGGCGCCGTCGTCGGCCTTGAAGCCAATACGAAGATGGGACTCACCCACTTCGCCCACTGTGTCGACCAGCAGGTTGGCGAACGCGAACACCGGCTCGGGATGCTTCGCCCCGAACGGACCGGCTTTCTCCAAAAGCGCGATCAGATCCTCGGTGGCAGCGCCTGCGACCAGAAGGCCGTCGATCGACAAGCCGTCGCTCGCCGACGCCATGGCGACCTCGTCGGCCAGCCGGTCGGAAAGCCAGGTGGTCAACGCCGCGATCCGGTCGCTCTCGACCGTCATGCCGGCCGCCATGGCATGCCCGCCGCCCTTTACGATCAAGCCGTTCTCGAAGGCCGCACGGATAGCCGCACCCAGATCGACGCCGGGCACCGAACGAGCCGACCCCACCCCGCGCCCGGTCTCGTCGATGGCGATCGCCACCGCCGGCCGGCGATAGCGCTCCTTGAGCCTGGAGGCCACCAAGCCAACCACACCGATGTGCCACCCCGGCGAGGACACCACGATCACCGGCGGCAGCGCGTCCGCGGTCTCCAAGGGCAGAAGCATCGCTTCGGCCTCTTTCACCGCGGCCTGTTCCACCGTCTGGCGTTCGCGATTGAGCCGATCGAGGTCCGCCGCGATTTGAGCGACGGTCGCCGGATCGTCGCTGGTCAAAAGTCGTGCGCCCAGGCCAGCATCACCGATTCGCCCACCAGCATTGATCCGCGGGCCCAACAGGAATCCCAGGTGATAGGCTTCCGGCGGACCGGAGAGCCGGGCCTGATCGCTGAGCGCCGTCAGTCCCGGATTGACCCGGCTGCGCATCAGCTTCAGGCCCTTGGTCACGAACGCACGGTTGAGGCCGGCAAGCGGCACCACGTCGCAAACGGTGCCAAGCGCGACCAGATCGAGAAGGCCGAGAAGATCCGGCGCGCGGGCGGCAGCCGCGCCTCCGCGTCGACGAACCGCCCGATTGAGCGCGATCAGCACCAGGAACGTCACCCCGACCGCGGCCAGGTGGCCCTGCCCCGACAAATCGTCCTGGCGGTTCGGATTGACCACGGCCCGCGCCGGCGCCAACGCTTCGCCGACCGGATGGTGGTCGATCACCACCACATCTGCACCCGCTGCGCGCGCCGCCTCCAGCGGCTCGTGAGCGGCGCTCCCGCAATCGACCGTGACCAGCAGGTCGCAGGCGGCCGCAAGCCGTTTGACGGCGTCCACCGACGGACCGTAGCCCTCCGTGACTCGGTCGGGAACATAGATCACCGGATCGAGCCCGTAGGCGCGCAGCGCCCTGACGACCAGAGCGGCGGAGGTCGCGCCGTCCACATCGTAGTCGGCAAAGACGGTCACTCGCTCGCCGCGCTGAACGGAATCGGCCAGTCGCTCCGCGGCGACCTCGCTGTCGGTCAGCGTGGAGGGATCGGGAAGCAGCGCCTTCAGGCTGGGCGACAGGAAGGCTTCGGTGCCGTCGCAGTCGACACCGCGGCCGGCCAGCACCCGGCCTAGAATTTCCGGCAGGCCGTGGCGCTGGGCGATCGTGCGTGCTTCGATTTCCTCGGCCGCGCACAGCCGCGCTCGCCAGGACCGACCGGTCGCCGACGCGCGCACGCCGAGAAGCGGAGCAGCATCGCTGCCGCCGGCTTCCCGTCGTTTGCCCGTACCCGTTGCGTTCGCCATCCAGCTTGGATCGCAAACGGGGGCGATTCGGTCAATCGAGCCGGAACTTTTCAAGGTTGGCGTGGGTCGCCTTGATCCAGCGGACCGTCTTGGTGGAGGAGCGCATCACGACCGTGTGGGTACCGATGGTCTCGCGCCCGAAGCGCACGCCCTGCAGAAGGTTGCCGTCGGTCACGCCGGTCGCCGCGAAATACACGTCTCCGGAGGCCATTTCCTCCATCGCGTACTTCTTGTTGACGTCGGTCACGCCCATCTTCTCGGCGCGTACCCGCTGCTCTTCCTTGTTGATGACCAGCCGGCCCTGCATCTGGCCGCCGATGCAGCGCAGCGCGGCCGCCGCCAGCACACCTTCCGGCGCACCGCCGATGCCCATGTAGATGTCGATCCCGGTCTCTTCCGGATTGGTGGTGTGGATAACGCCTGCGATGTCGCCGTCACCAATCAGACGGATGGCGGCGCCGGTGGCACGCACTTCCTCGATCAGCTTGGCGTGACGCGGCCGATCGAGAATGCAGGCCGTCACCTCGCGGATCGCGCATCCTTTGGCCTTGGCGACCGCGGCCATCATCTCAGCCGGCGGCGTATCGAGATCGACCAGGCCGGGCGGATAACCCGGGCCCACGGCGATCTTCTCCATATAGACGTCCGGCGCATTCAGAAGGCTGCCACCTTCGGCCAGTGCCAGCACGGCAAGCGAGTTCGGCAGATTCTTGGCACAGATCGTCGTGCCTTCGAGCGGATCGAGCGCGATGTCTACCTTCGGCCCCTGCTTGGTACCGACCTCCTCGCCGATATAAAGCATCGGCGCCTCGTCGCGCTCGCCCTCGCCGATCACCACCGTGCCGTCGATCGGCAATCGGTTGAGCTCACGACGCATGGCGTCCACAGCGGCCTGGTCGGCGGCTTTCTCGTCTCCGCGCCCGCGCAACCGCGCAGCCGCCACGGCCGCGCGCTCCGTCACGCGCACGACCTCCAGCGTCAGGATCCGGTCGAGGACCGCTTCGCTCGTATAGGCACCCGTCTTCTCAGACATCCTCAATTCTCCCGTCGCGCCGAAGGTGTCGTGTCGTCCAGGCGCTCGATTCGAATGACCTGCGGCTCGGAAGCAATTACCGAGTCCGCTGCAATCGCCGCAAGCGCTTCCCTCACAGCTTCCTCGGTCGTATCGTGCGTGACGAGGAAGACCGGCTTCACCGACCCCTCGGACGCATCCCCCGCATCGCTCTGGCCGGGAGCGCGGCGGCGTTGGACGATGGACTCCAGGGAAATCCCCTTCTCCGCCATGCGACCCGCAATCGCGGCAAATGCGCCGGGCCGATCGGCAACGGAGAGGCGGATATAGTAGCTGCCCGCATGCCGGCGCATCCGCGCTCGCGGGAACGGCTTCAGACGATGGGCCGCGCGGCCCATGGGCGGAACCAGATCGCCGCGCGCAACGTCGGCAAGATCCGCGATCACGGCCGATGCCGTGGCATCGCCGCCCGCCCCTGGCCCAACCAGGATGATCTCACCGAGCGCGTCGCCGTCGATCGCGACCGCATTCAGAACGCCGTCGATGCGGGCGATTGCAGAAGCCTTGGGCACCATGGTCGGATGCACGCGGCATTCGATGCCGTCACCGGCTTGCAGCGCCACGCCCAGAAGCTTGATGCGGAAGCCCAGCTCGTCGGCCGCCTGCAAGTCCGCCGGTTCGATCGAGCGGATGCCTTCCACATAGACCGCCTCGCCGTCGACCTCGGTGCCGAACGCCAGGCTCGTCAGGATGGCCAGCTTGTGGGCGGAATCGAAACCGTCGATATCGAAGGTCGGATCGGCCTCGGCATAGCCGAGCCGCTGCGCCTCGCGCAGACAGGTCGCAAAGTCGAGCCCCTCCGCCTCCATCCGGGTGAGGATGTAGTTGCAGGTACCGTTGAGGATGCCATAGACGCGGCCGATCCGGTTGGCGAGCAGAGCCTCCCGCATGGTCTTGACCACGGGGATGCCACCGGCCACCGCCGCCTCGAACGACAGCGATACCGCGTTTGCCTCCGCAAGACGCGCAAGCTCGGTGCCGTGCTTGGCGAGCAAGGCTTTATTGGCGGTCACCACTGCGCGCCTGCCGCTGAGAGCGGCGCGGACCGACGCCGCGGCCGGATCGTCCTCGCCCCCGATCAGCTCGACGAAAACGTCGATCTCCTCGTCTCGGGCGAGTTCGGCGGGATCGTCGTACCAGCGCATCGTCGAGAGATCGATGCCGCGATCCTTGTTCCGGTCGCGCGCGCAAACGGCGACAACCTCGATCGGCCGGCCGCACGCGGCCGCGAGCTCGTCGCGCCGGCGCTCCAAAAGGCGCACGACCGACGCACCCACCGTACCGAGGCCGGCAAGGCCGACTTTCAGGGAAGATTTCATGAACGACCGAAGTCTGGGAAGTTGCAGCTACCTATCGGCGCGCGCCGATAGGGACGACGTTGTGCAACGTTTGCTCGGCCGTTTCAAGAAAGCGACGCACGTTCCGTGCCGCCTGGCGAATTCGCTGCTCGTTCTCCACCAGCGCGATGCGGACATACTCGTCGCCGTGTTCGCCGAAGCCCACGCCCGGCGCCACGGCAACCTCGGCCTTTTCCAGGAGCAGTTTCGCGAAGCCAAGGCTGCCGAGATCGCGGAACGGCTCCGGCACCTTGGCCCAGGCGAACATGGAGGCCTGGGGCGGCGGAACCTCCCAGCCGGCGCGTCCGAAGCTGTCCACCAGCGCATCGCGCCGCTTGCGATAAATCTCCCGGATCTCGACGATTGGCTCTTCGCCGCCGTTGAGCGCCGCAGCCGCCGCCACCTGGATCGGCGTAAACGCACCATAGTCCAGATAGGATTTCACACGGGCGAGCGCGGCGATCAGCCGCTCGTTGCCGACGGCAAATCCCATCCGCCAGCCTGGCATGGAAAATGTCTTCGACATGGAGGTGAACTCAACCGTCACGTCCATCGCGCCCGGCACCTGCAGTACGGAAGGCGGCGGCGGGCTGTCGAAATAGATTTCCGCGTAGGCGAGATCCGACAGGACGAAGATCTCGTGCTTCTTCGCGAACGCGACCACGTCCTTATAGAAGTCGAGCGTGGCGGTGCAGGCCGTCGGGTTGGACGGGTAGCACAGCACCACGGCGATCGGCTTCGGGATCGAGTGGATCACCGCCCGCTCGAGCGCATGGAAGAACTCAGGCCCCGGCTCCGCCGGCACGGAGCGGATCGCGCCGCCCGCCATCAGGAAGCCGAAGGCGTGAATCGGATAGCTCGGGTTCGGCGTCAGTACCACGTCGCCCGGCGCGGTGATCGCCTGGGCCATGTTGGCGAAGCCTTCCTTGGAGCCCAGTGTCGCCACGACCTGGGTCTCCGGATCGAGCCGCACACCGAAGCGGCGGTCATAATAAGCTGCCTGGGCCCGGCGCAGGCCGCCGATGCCGCGCGACGCGGAATAGCGATTCGTGCGCGGCTTGTTGACCGTTTCCACCAGCTTGTCGATGACGAGCTGCGGCGTCGGCAGGTCCGGATTGCCCATGCCGAGATCGATGATGTCGGCACCCTCGGCTCGGGCGGCGGCCTTCAGCCGGTTGACCTGCTCGAACACATAAGGTGGAAGCCGCCGAATTTTGTGAAAATCGTCCATCATCGCATGCCCTGCCGTCACGTCGTCGCCGACGCTAAAATGGCGTTGGTTAATGTTTCCCTTGGGGGCGCGCACTATAGAGCGGGAATGGCCGGCGCGCACGCCAAATCCGCACTAAGTTCGTTCGGCAATCGCTTTCGATGCCTAGAAATTCCGTTGGGCCTGGGTGGCATCGCGCTGACGCTCCAGATCGGCCTGGAGATCGGCCTGTTCGGCGGCAGTCAACGGCGTGCCGGGAACCTCTACGGGATCGACCAGGGGATTGGGATAACCGTCGGGCCGGGTCGCGTTTCCGGTCGTCGCCTGGGGCACGGGCGGATCGGACTTCGGGCCAAGCAGTGGAGCGCCGGGCGTACTGGAACAGGCCGACAGCAGCGCTGCCGCCAAAACGGTCGCCGACACGGCGGCACCAGCGCGCACGCGGATCGATTTTACTCGGCTCGGCATCGTCCGGCTTCCCGCCTCCATCGTTGACTGGGGCCATCAATGGCCCGAATGGGCTGACGGCGCAATTGTGCCGCGCGAATTCGTCGCCCCGGTCGCTTTCATCGACCGCACTCCGTAGGATAGATGTCACCGACAGGCCATACCGGAGTTCTATCGGTTGGTTTCCTGCGCAGACGAACCCGGGGGATGAGGCGGCCATGGACGAGAAGCGACCTGACCCGATCCTGCAGTATATCGTGAATAACCCGGAAGCCTTCGCCGAGAACCTCGCCCGGGTGATCGAGCAAGGCGGCAAAGCGCTGGCCGCCTATCTCGGACCGATCGAGAAAGGCGAAGCGGCCCCGCGCTACGGCGAAGAGATCAACGACTGGGTCAAAACCCTATCCCAGGTCGGCCAATATTGGATGTCCGATCCCAACCGCGCGCTCGAGGCCCAAAGTCGGCTCTGGGCCGGCTACATGTCGGTTTGGAACACGACGTTGAAACGGATGGCCGGCGATGAAGCCGATCCCGCCGTCGCCCCCGCCCCCGGCGATAAGCGCTTCAAGGATCCGGAATGGTCGGAGAATCAGTTCTTCGACTTCCTGAAGCAGGTTTACCTCATCACTTCGCGCTGGGCGGAGAACCTGGTGGAGGAAGCCGAGGACATTGACGATCACACCCGCCACAAGGCGGAGTTCTATGTGCGCCAACTCGCCAACGCGATGTCGCCGTCGAACTTCATCCTGACCAATCCGGAGCTGTTACGCGCCACCGCCATCTCCAATGGCGAGAACCTTGTGCGTGGCATGAAGATGCTGGCGGAGGACATCGAGCGCGGCGGCGGCACGCTGCGCATCCGGCAGACCGCGCTGGAGGGCTTCGAGGTCGGCGAAACGCTTGCCACCACCCCCGGCAAGGTCGTGGCGGAAAACGATGTCCGCCAGCTCATTCAATATTCCCCCACCACCGAAACGGTGAAGAAGAAGCCGATCCTGGTGGTGCCGCCCTGGATCAACAAGTTCTACATCCTCGACCTCAACCCGGAAAAATCCTTCATCAAGTGGATGCTGGACCAGGGCTACACCGTGTTTGTCGTCTCCTGGGTGAACCCCGACGCACGGCTCGCGGAGAAGAGCTTCGAGGACTATATGCGCGAGGGGATCCTCGACAGCCTCGATCTGGTCCAGAAGGCCACCGGCGAAGATAAGATCGACCTGATCGGCTACTGCGTCGGCGGCACGCTGACAGGCGTCACACTCGCCTACATGGCGGCGACCGGCGACACCCGCGCCGACACCGTCACCTTCCTCGCAACCCAGGTGGATTTCACCCACGCCGGCGATCTGAAGGTGTTCGTCGATCCCGAGCAGCTCATGAGCCTGGAAGCGCACATGCGCGAAAAGGGCTTTCTGGAAGGCGAGCGCATGGCGTCAGCCTTCAACATGCTACGCTCAAACGACCTGATCTGGCCCTACGTGGTCAACAACTACGTCAAGGGCGAGGAGCCGTTCCCGTTCGACCTGCTCTACTGGAACTCCGATTCCACGCGCATGCCGGCGGCGAACCACTCCTTCTATCTGCGCAACTTCTATCTGGAGAATCGCTTTACCAAGGGAACGTTGGACCTCGGCGGCAAACGCCTCAGCCTCTCCGACGTGAAGATTCCGGTCTACAATCTGGCCACCCGTGAGGATCACATCGCCCCGGCGCGCTCGGTGTTCGAAGGCTCGCGCCATTTCGGCGGCGATGTCCGGTTCACCGTGTCCGGCTCCGGCCACATCGCAGGCGTGGTCAATCCGCCGGCGAAAAACAAATATCAATATTGGGTCGGTGCGCCGGTCGAGGGTGATTTCGAGACCTGGCTGGAAAGGGCCGAAGAACGCCCCGGATCCTGGTGGCCGGACTGGGAGGCGTGGATGCGCGCCCATGCGCGCGAAGAGGACGTGCCGGCGCGCGAGCCCGGCTGCGGCGTGCTAAACCCGATCGAGGATGCACCGGGGCGCTACGTCAAAGTCCGCTACTGACCGATACCACCGACCGTTCTTGAGGGCCGTTTGAGATGATCGCCGTCCGCGTTTCCAAGATCATCATGACCGCCGGACTCACGTTCTTCTGCTTTCTGGTGACGTTCGGCAATCTGACCGACTACGGATCGAACTGGCAGTTCGTGCACCATGTGCTTGCCATGGACACGATCTTTCCCGACTCCACGCTGAAATGGCGCGCGATCCGTAGCGAGGAGGTTCAGCGCACCGCCTATGCGCTGATCATCCTGGCCGAAGGCCTGACCTGTCTCGCTTTCGCCATCGCCACGCTTTTGATGGCGCGCCGGGTGACGGCCTCCAAATCGGCGTTCCAGCGCGCCAAGTCGTTTACCGCCGTGGGCGTGACGCTCGGCTTCGTGGTCTGGTTCATCGGCTTCATGGCCGTCGGCGGCGAGTGGTTCGCCATGTGGCAGTCAGACACCTGGAATGGCCAGGAGGGCGCGTTCCGCTTCTACATGACCATGCTCGCGGCGGGGATCTATATCTTCCTCGACAACGACGGCGAACGCACCCAGCATTTGTGACACAATGCCGAAGTGCGAAGCTAGCGCGGCCGCGCTAGCTTCAAAGCCTGAGAAAGGAGGAAGCCGGCACCGGCTCCCCCGTCTCGTGACCTCGTTCTATGGGAACAGAGCGATCTGCTGCAGGCCGGCCGTCTCGGGCAAACCGAGCACTAGGTTCATATTTTGAACCGCTTGGCCTGACGCCCCCTTCACCAGATTGTCGAGGGTAGAGATCACGATTGCCCGGCCGGGCCGGCGATCGGCGACCACGCCGAGCTGGACCATGTTGGAGCCACGCACGTGCCGCGACTGCGGCACCTGGCCGAATGGCAGCACGGTAACGAACGGCTCGCTGGCAAACCGCTCCATCAGGATACGATGCATCTGCTCGGCCGCGATCGAGCCCCTGCCCTTCACATAGATTGTCGCGTAAATGCCGCGATTCATGGGCGCCAGGTGCGGGGTAAAGCTCGCCCGCACCTCGCGACCGGCCGCTACGGAGAATTCCTGGTCAAGCTCAGCCATATGCCGATGCCGGCCGACGCCGTAGGCGTGGATGCCTTCCGATACTTCGGAGAACAGCATGCCCTCCTTGGCCGCCCGCCCCGCCCCGGTCATGCCGGTCTTGGCATCGATCACGATCTCGTCGGCATCGATCGCATCGGTCTCCAGAAGCGCAATCAGCGGCAGCTCCGCCGTTGTGGTGTAGCAACCGGGATTGGCCACCAACCGGGCCGAACGGATCTTGTCGCGATGGATTTCGACCAAGCCGTAGACGGCCTCCGACTGGAGCTCCGGCGCCTTGTGGGGATGGCCGTACCATTCGGCGTACGCATCCAGATCGGCGAGCCGGAAATCGGCCGAAAGATCGACGATCTTCAGATCCGCGCGCTTCGCCAGCGTGTCGGCGATCACCGACTGGGTGGTGCCGTGGGGCAGCGCGGTGAAGACACCGTCGAGGCCGGTGAGATCGATATCCTCGATCTTCTGCAGATCGGGCAGCGCGACGCCGGAGAACTGCGGAAACACTTCTGCCATCGGCCGCCCCGCCTTGCTGTCGGCAGACAAAGCGGCGATCTCGAAATTCGGGTGGCGCAGAAGCAGCCTGACGAGCTCGGACCCGGTGTAGCCCGAAGCACCGAAGACGGCGACCTTGAACGACTTGGACATCTGGCAAGCCTCCTTGAGGCAGACAATTCAATAACGGTTTCGGAAATGGGGATCGGCAGGCAGCGCATCGGCACTGCCTCGGCACCGGCAACGGCGCACCGGCGGCATTAGGCGTGTGAGGTCCCTCGTCGTCGCTGTGCGACCATCGCGACATAGGTCATCGCGACAGTCGATCCGGCGATCGCCGTGATGTCGGCGTGGTCATAGGGAGGTGCAACCTCCACCACATCGCCGCCCACGAAATCGACCTCCCCGAGGCCCCGCAGGATCATCAGCGCCTCGCGGCTTGAGAGACCGCCGGCAACCGGGGTGCCCGTTCCCGGCGCGAACGCCGGATCGAGGCAGTCGATGTCGAACGTCATATAGGCCGGGGCGGGCCCGACCCGCGCCAGAATGCGCGAAATCACGCCGGCGCAGCCCAGCCGCGCAACCTCGTCGCCATCGATGATCTCGAAGCCGCACGTTTCCGGCGCATGCGTGCGAATCCCGATCTGGATGGAGCGCTCCGGATCCACGACGCCATCGCGCACGGCGCGTCTGACGAAACTGCCGTGATCGATCCGGCCATCCTGATCCGGCCAGGTATCTTGATGCGCATCGAACTGAACCAGCGCAAGCGGACCGTGCCGCTCCGCATGCGCCTTCAAGAGCGGCCAGGTGACGAAATGGTCCCCGCCGATGGAAAACAGATGGCAGCCGGCATCCAGAATGGCACCCGCCTGCTGGCCGATCGCCCCGGGGATTTCCGCATGCCGGCCATAGTCGAACGCGCAATCGCCGTAGTCGACGACAGCAAGGCTCTCGAACGGGTCGAAGCCGAACGGATATTGCGGATCGCCATCGAAGATAGCCGAAGCGCGGCGGACCGCCTGGGGACCGAAGCGCGCGCCGGGCCGGTTGGACACGGCGGCGTCGAACGGAATGCCCCAGACAACCAGGTCGACACCGGTCAGGTCACGCGAAAGCCGCCGGCGCATGAACGACGTCACGCCGGCATAAGTCGCCTCATGGGAACCGCCGTAGACGGACGGACCGAGAAATGCGTTGTCCGTCGGCCGCGGCAGCGGAGCATCGGCCATGGCTTGAGCCTCGGTGGATGGGCTGTCGAAACGCGCCCTCCAATACCGGCTTTGCAGTCGGGCCACAACGGTGGCGACAAAGACCTTGAAAAATAGCGGATTTTCCAACGCGGCCAATCGGCCGACGCTGACAACTCGGTCAAAAGTCGCGTAGTTTGCGAAATGAGGCGATGCTGTGACCGCCGGACGGCGGGAGCGGAGACGGACAAAGAAACAAGCGGGCCTCGCAGACATCTGCCCGGATCCCGTTTCGACAAACAAAAGCACGACCCCCGTCTCACGACCCGACGCCGGAACCGTCGAGCGTAGGCGGGATCCACGAGGGGGACTATCGATGCATCATATGAAGCGCGAAATCGGCCTGATCGGGCTGACCTTCGTCGCAATCAGCGGAATGATCGGCTCGGGATGGCTGTTCGCCCCGCTGGAGGCCAGCCAGTATGCCGGCCCGGCGTCGTTGATCTCTTGGGCGATCGGTGCCATTGCCATGCTGTTGCTCGCCATCACATTCGCCGAAATTTCGGCCATGCTGCCGGTCGCCGGCGGCATCGCCCGCGTCCCCCAATTCAGCCACGGCAACGTGGTCGCCATGGCGATGGGCTGGTCCGCCTGGGTCGGCTACAACACCACCGCCCCGATCGAGGTGGAGGCGATGCTGCACTATCTCGCCCCGCACACGCCGTGGCTCTACGTCGGAACCGGCACCAGCACCCTCTCGGTCTGGGGCGTGGTGATTTGCACGCTTCTGCTTCTGGTCTTCACCATCATCAACGCCGTCGGCGTTAAGTTTTTCGCCTATATCAACTCCACGCTGACGTGGGCAAAGATCGGGATTCCGCTCCTGCTCGCGCTGATGATCATCTTCTCGATCTTCAACGGCGGGAATTTCACGAACGAGCAAACCGGCGGCTTCGCCCCCTACGGCCTGCAAGGCATCCTCGCGGCCGTCTCGAGCGGCGGCATCATCTTCGCCTTCATCGGCTTCCGACATGCCATCGACATGGCCGGCGAAACCAAGAACCCAAAATTCACGATTCCGGCCGCGTTGATTCTCGCCGTCCTGATCGCTTTCGTGATCTACGGGCTGTTGCAGATCGCCTTCATCGGCGCGGTGGAGCCCGGCGAGATGACCAACGGTTGGAAGTCGCTTTCGCTCGGCCATCAGATGGGGCCGATGGCCGCGATCGCGAGCGCGCTCGGCATCCTCTGGCTGGTCAGCCTTCTGAATGTCGGCGCCGTCGCATCCACCTTTGCGGCCGGGTTGGTGTCCTCCGGCTCCAACGGGCGTCTCGCGCTCGCGCTTGCCCAGAACGGCCTCTTTTCCCGCTTCTTCCTGGAAATCTCCGAGCGGGGCGTGCCGCTTCACGCCCTGTTCCTGAACTTCGTCGTGTCGGCGCTGTTCTTCGTGGCGATGCCGTTTAGCGAAGTCGTGGCGCTCAACGGCGCGGCGATCGTCTTGTCCTTCGTGGTCGGGCCGATCTCCGTGGTCGCACTGCGCACGCTGTTGCCGGACCGTCCGCGCGCCTTCAAGGTGCCGGCCGTCCGCATCACCGCCGGCGTCGCCTTCGTCATCGCCACGCTGGTGGTTTACTGGAGCGGTTGGGACACGATCTGGCGCCTCGGCATCGCGCTCATCGTCGGCTTCGTCTGGTTCCTGATCAGCCGGATGTGGTTCCGTGGCAACCATGGTCCACAAGAACTCGATCTGCGCGAGGCGATCTGGCTGATCCCCTACTTCGTCGGAATCGGCCTGATCTCCATGCTCGGCCATTTCGGCGATGGCCTCGGCATCATTCCGTTCGGATGGGACCAGCTCCTGATCGCCCTGTTGGCTATCGGCACGTTCACCTATGCGCTGAAATCCAAACTCCCCCAGAAAAAATTCGACCGCTACATGGAGGAAGAGCGGATTTTCGAACGCGCCGAATACGGTCACGAAGAGGTCTAACGGGCGGCGTGTGGCATCTCGCCCACCGCTCATTCCTGGAAACGCGGGAGTGAGCGGCTATCGAGGCAAAGGCCGTCAGTCGCCGACCATCGGCGCGGCGCGCGCCAAGCAGATCTGAGCGCGGTCGAGCCACGCAGGTAACGTTGCAGCCCGCGCTCCGGCAAAATCGTTATCCTTGGTAGCTTCAAATCCCCCCAAACAAAAACGCCCGGGCGGTCTGCCGCCCGGGCGTTGACTTTTTCGGTGGTCGCAAGTCGGCCAAACCGGCTCGCAGCGCAATCAGATCGGTCCCGTGTTTGCGAACGGTGAACCGGCTCCCACTGCGCCTGGAAACGCTTAGCGCTTGGAGAACTGGAAGCTGCGGCGAGCCTTGGCGCGACCGTACTTCTTGCGCTCCACCACGCGGGAGTCGCGGGTGAGGAAGCCACCGCGCTTGAGCACGCTGCGCAACTCCGGCTCGTAGTGGGTCAGCGCCTTCGCGATGCCGTGGCGGACGGCACCGGCCTGGCCGGAAAGACCACCACCCGACACCGTCGCGACGATGTCGAACTGGCCGTCACGATCAGCGGCCAGGATGGGCTGGCGGATCACCATCTGCAGGACCGGACGGGCGAAATAGTCCGTGTAGTCCTTCTTGTTGATCTGGATCTTGCCGGTTCCCGGGCGAACCCACACGCGGGCAACGGCGTCCTTGCGCTTGCCGGTCGCGTAGGCGCGGCCCTGGGCATCGAGCTTCTGGACATGGACCGGAGCAGCGGTCTCGGCGACGCCTTCGCCACCGCCCAGTGCCGAGCCGAGCTCTTCGAGGGACTGAAGCTGGTCGGACATTAGGCTTCCCTCTTATTCTTACGATTCATCGCGGCGACGTCGAGCGTGTCCGGCTTCTGAGCCTCGTGCGGATGATCCGGACCGGCATAGACGTGGAGGTTCTTGAACTGCTGGCGACCGAGCGGGCCGCGCGGGATCATCCGACGCACCGCCGCCTCGACCACACGCTCCGGAAAGCGGCCTTCCAAGAGCGCACGCGCGGTGCGCTCCTTGATGCCGCCCGGATAGCCCGTGTGCCAGTAGTACTTCTTGTTCTCGTACTTCCGGCCGGTCAGGCGGACCTTGTCGGCGTTCACGACGATCACGTTGTCGCCGCAGTCGACGTGCGGCGTGTAGATCGCCTTGTGCTTCCCGCGCAGACGGTTGGCGACGATCGACGCGAGCCGACCCACGACCAGGTCGGTGGCGTCGATGACGATCCACTTCTTTTCGACTTCGGCCGGTTTGACCGATGGCGTCTTCATGGCTTCACCCTTGTTCGAGCCGTCCCCTACCCGGAGAGCGTCCCTTTTGTCTCGATCCGATCCGCGCCGAAGCAGCGCCCGCGCGGATCGATCCGAATTCCTGTTCGGTCGACGCCAAAACGATCAGACCCGGCCGGCTAAAGCGCCAGCCGTCCGGATCGACGGCGACTTTCGCGAATGGCGCCTGACATAGGCGGCCCGGCTCGCGCAGTCAAGCGACAATCGTCGCAAAAACCGCCTTTAAAACAGGATCTTGCAAATAAGGTATTATGTTACCTGTCTGTTGCGACCGTCCGCTCGGGCGGCACGGAATAGGTCATCACGACATGGGCGGCAACCGCGTCCGCGCCGGCGCCGCGCACCTCGCAGGTGATCACAGCCAAGCGCTTGCCGGGCTTGATGATCTCGCATTCGGCAAGGAGCGGCGCTTCCGCCGTGACGGCGCGCAGGAAGTTGATCGTGAGGCTGGTCGTGACCGCATGGATTGCGCCCTGATAGACCGACAGGAGCGCGGCATAGGCGGTCGCATCCGCCAGCATCATCATGGTCGGGCCGGAGATAATATCGCCCGGCCGCAGATGGTCGCGGGTCGGCACCAGCCGACAGATCGCGCGTCCGTTTTCGGCGAGATCGACCGAGCAGCCCCGTTCCGGGCCGAAAACGGCGGGAAACTCCCGCGCTAGAAATGCGGCGATCTCGCCCTTGGTCTGCATGCCTGTCCTCCCTGCCGCCCCCTTGCCATTTCGCTGGCGGATTTCCTCTTGTCGGCGAACCAGATCCTGGACCAGCTCGTTTGCCTCGAACAAGCCGCCTGGGCAGTCAACGCGCTCTTGGCGGAAGTTGCGACCAGTTGCGACCGTTCGACTTTCGAGGCACCGTTCGGTTGAAGAACCGGCAGGGTTCGACACTTTTCGGAGGAAACTGTCATGGACGCGCACGCACCGTCCGAAACCACCCCCGAGGCTGCGGATCTCGTCCGCGAGGAGACCATCGGGCGGGTGCGCCGGCTCACCCTCGTGGATGTGAAGCGACGCAATCTTCTCACCTCGGAGATGATGGCGGCCCTCGACGAGGCGTTGGAACGGGCTGCCAGGGCCTCCGACGTCCGCTGCGTGGTGATCGCGGCGGAAGGACCGGCCTTCTCCGCCGGCCATAACCTGAAGGCCATGACCCAGCACTATGGCGATCCCGACGGGGGGCGTGCCTATTTCGAACAGCTCTTCGATCAGTGCTCCGCGCTGATGTACGGTATTGCGCGCAACCCGCGCCCAATCATCGCTGAGGTGCAGACGGTGGCGGCCGCGGCGGGTTGCCAGCTCGTCGCTGCCTGCGACATGGCGGTGGCGGCGCAAAGCGCCCGGTTCGGCACCACGGGGGTCACCTTCGGCCTATTCTGTTCCACGCCGATGGTGCCGCTGTCGCGGGTCGTCGACCGTAAGGCGGCGCTGGAAATGCTGATGACCGGCGACCTGATCTCCGCCGAGCGCGCCGAGAAGATCGGCCTGGTCAATCACGTCGTGCCCGACGACAAGGTCACGGAAGAGACGATGGCGCTGGCGGAGAAGATTGCGACCAAATCGCCTCTCGTTCTGCAGATGGGCAAGGAAGCCTATTACGCCCAGATTGAGAAAGGCCTGAAGGACGCCTACGCCCACTGTTCCACCGTGATGGTGGAGAACCTCATGACCCACGACGGTCAGGAGGGACTGACGGCCTTCGTCGGCAAGCGGGACCCAGACTGGCAGGGCCGCTGACCCAGAGGCTTTCCCCACCCATTTGCCCCTGCAAGGACACCATGGCCCACGACAGCTACACCGACGACCACATCCGCGGCGTTCTGCGCTCCGTTTCCACGGTGGCCGTCGTGGGGGCGAGCGCAAACCCGGTGCGACCGTCCTTCTTCGTCATGAAATATCTGATGCAGAAGGGCTACCGGGTCATCCCGATCAATCCCGGCCAGGCCGGCGGTACGATCCTGGATCAGCCTGCCTATGCCCGGCTTGCCGACGTGCCCGAGCCGATCGACATGGTCGATATCTTCCGCAAATCGGAAGCCGTCCCGGAGATCGTGGCAGAGGCGATCGCCCTCTCCCCTCGCCCGAAGGTGATCTGGATGCAGCTCGGCGTGCGCAACGATGCCGCCGCCGCCGATGCTGAGGAAGCCGGGATGACTGTGATCATGAACCGCTGCCCGAAGATTGAGTATGCGCGGCTGTGCGGCGAGATCTCCTGGTCCGGCGTCAACTCGCGCACGATCTCCGCGCGCCGGCCCAAGCGGCAGGCCGGGGTGCAGCATCTGGGGCTCGACAAGCCGGACACGTGACCTTCGTTGCACTCGGCCGTCGCGCGATGCGACGTGCAGCGGGGGCGCGCCGCTGGCCCGCCCTCGCCGGTTCGTGTCGCTTGGAATTATAGACCGAAGCAGTTGCCGTAGTAGGTCACGGTCGCCGGCCAATCGGAGAAGACGCCGACCACGCCGACATCCTGCGCCAGCACGTCGAGCACGACATAGTAGTCGGCATCGGAGTTGATCGCGTCGGTCACGGAGTTGAAGTACCAGCCGCCGCCATTGGCCAGCGGGCCGGAGCGCTCCAGCGACCAGCTAATCAGCTTCAGGCCCGCATCCTTCGCGGCCTTGGCATAGTCGGAGGCGACGATGTTGCCGCTGTCGTCGAGGTCAACCAGCATGTTGAGCGACGGAGCGAGATAGTTCACCCCCAGCTCGGCGATCTCAGCCGGGCTGTGCTCCCAGGTCGACGGATCGGCGCCGTCCCAGCTGTCATCGGGCTCGACCAGGTACACCGCTTGCGCGCCGAATTCCGGCTCGTTCGCGATCCAATATTTGATGACGTCGAGATTGAAGGACTGGGCGAACACGTCCGAGGCAGGAATGCCGGCGTCCTTGTACTCGTCGATCATCTTCTGGGCGTAGTCGTCCATGGAAAAGCCGTCGAACGGCATCTCCACCGCCGGATCCTTGAGCTCCGGCGTGAATTTGGCGCCGAGGCTCTTGAACAGCGCGATCGACTCCTTGTGGGTCATCAGCTCCGCGCCGTCGGCATATTCCGTGGTGCGGAAGGACGGCACGCCGCCGAGGAACGCCTCGGCCGTGGTCGCCGACGGATCGGAAGCGTCCATCTTCGGCGTCAGCGTCTTGAACTCGGCAAGCGTGAGGTCAGAGGTGCGGCATTCCGCAGTCGCTTTGCCACCGTCCGAGGCCGGCGAGAACGGCGTGGTGCACTTTTCGCCAAGGTCGGTGACGACGATGTTGGTCGTGGTGTGGAGGTCGTTCTGCGCGTGGCGGCAGACCAGCTCCTTATCCTTGGTGAAGGCCACGTCGCACTCGAGGATGCCCGCGCCCTGGCGCGCGGCGGCGAGGTTCGACTGGACGGTGTGCTCCGGAA
Source organism: Amorphus sp. 3PC139-8 (assembly GCF_040750475.1). Taxonomy (NCBI): domain Bacteria; kingdom Pseudomonadati; phylum Pseudomonadota; class Alphaproteobacteria; order Hyphomicrobiales; family Amorphaceae; genus Amorphus; species Amorphus sp. 3PC139-8. Next base: position 111,888 of record NZ_JABJVY010000014.1, read on the forward strand.
ACTGCAGCGGCGCGCCACGGTGGCCGATGGAGAACGTGGTGCGGGCCGGGGTCTGGTCCATGCAGGCGGAGAGCTTTTCCTTCAGCTCGCCATCCGGCAGTTTGTCGATCAGATAGAATGGCCGGGCACCATAGCTGAGCGGCTGCTCCGGCATCTGCTGGGCCTGCACGGCGGCCGGCATCAGCAAAGCGGCCAGCGTTGCGGCGGCGAGAACGGACTTGGTCATATCAAGTCTCCACTATCGAAGGGGGGCAACAGACCAATCCAATCGGGCCGAACCACAACGCCCGCTCAAAGGTTTTATGAATTTTCGATCTCAGCGCGTTCCACCGCCCCTCATCGCCTGCGAATCTCCTCTGGCGGTCGGTTTCGACAGCCGCTAAGCACGATCGGAGAGAACAGGCCGCTACCAGGGAGAACGACCATGACCGAGGACCATCACCCCGGATTTTCGACCCTTGCGATCCACGCGGGCGCCCAACCCGACCCCACCACCGGGGCTCGGGCAACCCCGATCTACCAGACCACTTCGTTCGTGTTCGACGACGTCGACCACGCCGCCTCCCTGTTCGGGCTCCAGGCGTTCGGCAACATCTACAGCCGCATCACCAACCCGACCGTGGCCGTCCTGGAAGAGCGCGTCGCCGCGCTGGAAGGCGGCACGGCGGGCCTGGCGGTCGCCTCCGGCCACGCCGCCCAGGTGGTGGCGTTCCACACGCTGATGCAGCCGGGCGACGAGTTCGTCGCGTCGCGCAAGCTCTATGGCGGCTCGATCAACCAGTTCACCCATTCCTATAAGAATTTCGGCTGGAACGTGGTCTGGGCCGATCCCGATGACGTCTCCTCGTTCGAGGCCGCGATTACGCCGAAGACCAAGGCGATCTTCATCGAATCGATCGCCAACCCCGGTGGCGTCATCGTCGACATCGCGGCGATCGCCGACATCGCCAAGCGCGCCGGCGTGCCGCTGATCGTCGACAACACCATGGCGACCCCCTACCTCATTCGGCCGTTCGAGCACGGCGCCGACATCGTGGTGCACTCGGCAACCAAGTTCCTCGGCGGCCACGGCAACTCCATCGGCGGCGTCATCGTCGACGGCGGCACCTTCAACTGGTCGAAGGACGACCGCTATCCGATGCTGTCCGAGCCGCGCCCGGAATATCAGGGCATGGTGCTGCACGAGACCTTCGGCAATTTCGCCTTCGCCATCGCCTGTCGGGTGCTGGGCCTGCGCGACATCGGTCCGGCGCTGTCGCCGTTCAACGCCTTCCTGATCGTCACCGGCATCGAAACCCTGCCGCTGCGCATGCAGCGCCATTCCGACAACGCCCAGAAGGTGGCGGAATTCCTGGCCGGTCATCCGGCGATCGACTGGGTCAGCTATCCGGGCCTGCCGGGCGACAAATATCATGCGCTCGCGGACCGCTATTGCCCGAAAGGCGCCGGCGCGGTCTTTACGTTCGGCCTGAAGGGCGGCTACGACGCCGGCGTTGCGCTGGTGTCCAACGTGAAGATGTTCTCCCACTTGGCCAATATCGGCGACACGCGTTCGCTGATCATCCATCCGGCCTCCACCACCCACCGCCAACTCTCCGACGAGCAGAAGGTGGCCGCAGGCGCCGGGCCGGACGTGGTGCGGGTCTCCATCGGCATCGAAGACGTCGCCGACATCATCGACGATCTGGACCAGGCGCTGCAGGCCTAAAGCGTTTCCAGGCGAAGTGGGGACCGGTTCGCCGTCCGGAAACGCGCCCAAAAAGGTTAGACCCGTACGGCAAACCTATGAACAGCCGAACGGGTCTTTACACCATACCGCTCAACACCTTACCGCTCACGCCAGCTCGCTCTGCTCGCGGCTCCGCGTGGGCGGCCCAAAAGGGCCGGCGCGCCGTCGCGTGCTGGCCCCGCGATACCGTTATCCAGCCTTAGACAGCAGCGGGCTTCGGCCCTTCACCTGCCAGAACCGTGGAGGCGGGCTTCGGCCCTTCACCTGCCAGAACCGTGGAGGCGGGCTTCGCCTCCGCCACCGTCCAGCGCGCGTGTACGACCGCAATCCATAAGACCACCGTCGCGGCGAACTGGTGTAACAGCCCCAGCTTTAGCGGCACGACCAGCAAAAGCGTAACGATACCGATCGCCGCCTGGGCGATGACGACGCCGGCGAGAAGTGCGCTGCGCATCGTGGCACGGGACTCCGGCGCCCGGCGCGCCGCCCACCACCACTGCAACAGCACGCAAACCACGATCAGATAGGCCAGGATGCGGTGGTCGAACTGGACCGTGAGCGTGTTCTCGAAGGCGTTGATCCACCACGGATCCTGGAACAGCAGCCCCGACGGCACCATGGAGCCATCCATCAGCGGCCAGGTATTGTAGGTGAACCCCGCATCCAGCCCCGCGACCAGCCCGCCCAGGAAGATCTGCAACAGTACCAGCGCGACGATCGCCCGCGCCACCGGCGCGAGACCGTGAGGCGCCGGATCGAGACTTGCCTTCGCCCGGATCTTCAGACTTTCCGCTGTCCACACGATCGCCGCCAGGATCGAGCAGGCGAGCGTGAGATGGACCGCGAGCCGATATTGGCTGACGTCGACACGGTCGACGAGGCCGGAGGCCACCATCCACCAGCCGACGGCCCCCTGCAGGCCGCCGAGGAGCAGGAGCGCCACCAGTCGCGGCTTCAACCAGCCCGGCACCTGCCCGCGCGCCCAGAACCACACCATCGGCACGAAAAAGGCGATGCCGATGAAACGGCCCAGGAACCGGTGTCCCCATTCCCACCAGAAGATGCCCTTGAACTCCGACAGGCTCATCCCCTTGTTGATAAGCTCGTACTCGGGGATCTTCTGATATTTTGCGAATTCCTCCTGCCACTCCGCATCGCTGAGCGGCGGGATCACTCCGTGGATCGGCTTCCATTCTGTGATGGAAAGGCCGGAATCGGTCAGGCGTGTCGCACCACCGACCACGACCATCAGGACGATGAGCCCGGCCACAGCAAGCAGCCAATAGCGGATCGCAGCCGGTGCGAAATCGTGGGTTTGGGCAAGAGGACGCGCGTTCATGGAGTAACCGTATCGTCGACGAAGCCTTCGGGCGATATAGACCATCGCGCGGCTATCGCCGCAAATTGGCCGTGCACTGCGTCCACCCGACGCAGGCCGCGACCAATGCCAACCGATTTCGAAAAGGACCGAGATGAGCCAGCGCGTCAGAAAGCTGATCGGGACGATCACGATGGCGATTTTCGTGATCGTCTACGCCCTCCTCGCGATGCTGGTTGGCGCGACCATGTTCGCCCAGGCGGCAACCTGGGCACAGACCATCTATTACGCGATCGCAGGCTTGATCTGGGTGATCCCGGCGGGGCTCTTGATCCGCTGGATGGCCCGTCCGGACCATCCGTAGCCAAGTGGCGTTAGGCGAAGCGCCCGGCGTCCGGGCCGAGCGGGCAAAGCAGCGCCTCGCCGACGCCCACCGCCGTCAGCCGGTCGAGCCGCGGCCAGATGCGCGCATCGCCGCGTTCCGCGACGATGAGAGCGACCGCGCCGGGATAGGTGTGGGCCTCGAGCGCGTCGCCGTCGGAATGCTCGTCCGCCAGCACGATGACCAGGTCGTAGGCGGCTTCCAGCGACGACACCGCCCAGGCGACAGCTTCCGGTCCACCCGCATCGGCACAAAAACCGCGTGCCATGACATGAACGCCGGACCAAGATCGCGCGATCGCCGCGTCGCAGCCGACCAACCCGGCCGCCAGTTCTCGAAATCCAGCCCGCACCATCTCGGCCGAGGGCGCCAGGTCGCCGGCTAGGTCGACGATCAACGCCCGACGTCCCGAGCGTGCAGCTTCGCCGGCGAGGTCCGTGGCCAAGCGCAGGCGTCCGCCTTCGGCGCCCGTCACCAAAAGCCGCTTGGCAGGGTCGTCGCGCACGTCGAGTGCGGCCCAGACGGCTGCGGCGAGCGCCTTACCGTGGCCGTCCTCACCCGGCATCGCCGGAAAGCGCGTCCGCTCCGAGCTGGAGCGGGCCACGACCCATTCCGCGCCGACCGCCGGCATCGATGCCGTCACGGGCATAGCGGGAGCCGGCCCCGATGCCCTGGCACGCTGGTGCCTGGAAAAGGCCGCACTGCCCACCAAGCCGAGGGCGAAGGTGCCCGCAAGCGTCATCGTCAAGCCGTCGAAGCGAGGCATCGCGGCAACGCCGCTGGCCGTCTGACGGATGGCCGACTTGCGTCCGAGCGCCGATCCGATTCGCGACGAAAGATCCGCGGCCACGGCCAGAGCCGCATCGGCCGCCACGGTCGCATCACGCGCCGTGACCGTCACCACCAATGTGGTCGGGCTCGTGGCCTCGATCTCGAGCCGGCGGGAGAGACCCGCGACAAGGCGCTGGTCGCTGGAATAGGCGGCTGGGACCAGCAGCGCACCGAGCCGCTCGAACGCGTCGGCCGGCGGGGCTGCGGGAAGAGCGGCCCTTAATTCCGCCTCGCCATGCCGACGCGACAGCGCTGCGATCGTCGCCTGCTTCAAGGCATCCGACTGAGCGAGCGGCGCGATTGCCTCGGCGTTCAGGCTACGGATGGTTTCGGGGGCGATCCAGAGCGAGACCTGAGCGCGATGCTCCGTCGGCGCCAGAAGGGCGGCCAGCATCGATGCCACCGTCAAGGCTCCAAGGACACCAAGCAGCAGCGTCCGCACGTTGGGCACGCGCGGCGCGCGGAGGTCGGCCTTGGGGCCAACCAGAAGATCGAGACCGAGAGACCGGAGGCTACGCATGGGCGCCCACTTTCGACATGGCCGAAGTGTCGCCGAAAAAACGTAAGAGCCACGTTAACAGGCCACTGGGATCTCGCTGGCAGCGCTTTTGTCCCCTGCTACACGCTCGGGATCGTGTTTGCTGCTTGAACCGGAGCGCCCAAGCAGATACCTACATCACGGTGATTTGCGGGTCTCAATGCCCCGCAATTCTGAATCGCACGCGGTTTAATGGGTTAGGTCGGGATACGGACGAAATCCGGTTCTCGCTTTCCCGACTTCCGGTTCAGCGATTCGGTATCGGAGCGTAGCGCAGCCTGGTAGCGCGCCTGCATGGGGCGCAGGAGGTCGTGGGTTCGAGTCCCGCCGCTCCGACCATCCCCCTTTCTCCCAGACCTTGTTCACTCGGTCGTTCTTGGCCATGTCACGCGCGGATCACTCGTGCGCGAATCGCGTCACCGACCCGGATAAGCTTCAGGCCAAACGACAAGCATTCCGGCCGGCAACCGGTTCTGAATGATCGGGACGGGTCGGGTCAGTTCTCGATCGGACCCGGCAGCAGCGCCGGTGTCTTGCCCGTCATCCAGTAGGCCAGCAAAGAGAGCCATTCCCGCGCGGCAAGATTGGTATTGTAGAGCCCGTCCGCAGCGGACGGAGTCCAGTCGTAGAGCCCCTCGCCCACCGGCGTGCGGTAGTCCACCGGCCAAGGGACGAGGCCGGTCCAGCCCGCCGTTTCCAGGATGCCGACGGTCCGAGGCATATGCCATGCCGAGGTCACCACCAGCCAGGTCTCATCGGGCTTCGGATCAAGTAGCCGCTTGAGATAGACGGCATTTTCCCAGGTCGAGGTCGACTGGTCCTCGATACGGATGCGGTCCTTTGCGACGGCGAACGTCTCCGCGATTCGAGCCGCCATCTGGGCCACTTGCGGGCCGTCGGATATCGCAACGATCGCCTCGGGATAGCGTCGTGCCAGATCGGCCACCGCGATGATGCGATCGGCCGACTCGTTCACGCTTGGAACGTCCCGACTCGTGGAGATATCGTCTTCCACGAAGCCGCCGAAAACCAAAATGCCGGTGGGCGGCGCCTCGGGCGGAATGGCCTTCGGATAGATCCGTTCCAACGGCGCCAAGGCCAGCGTGGCCAGGGGCGAAAAGCCGACGATCACAAACCCGACCGAAGCGACGGCGATGGCCAGGATGCCAGCCCGGTAGACCCGAAGCAGAAGCAGTACGAGACCAAGAAAGACCAGGAAAACGAGAATGTTGGAGGGACGCGCGAAGAAGAAGACCAGATTGGACAGACCTTCGGGCATCGCCCCTCTCTCCCCCTCAAGCTGCGCGACTCAGTGCGCGTCCTGCATCGCCGATAAGCTCTGGTCCGCTATCTTATGAGCCAAGAAACCCCTGGCCCTAAAGCCTTTTATGACGGACCCGCCACATGGTCGCCGCTCAGGTGTCCCACTCCGGTTCCACGCCCATGCGCACCATGCGTCCGTCTGGCCGCGCAAGCTTGAACAGCCGCGCCATCTCTTCGTCGGAGAGACTGAACTCCAGCGTTCCGAGATTCTCCGCCAGCCGGTCCAGCGAGCCCGTCTTCGGGATTGCGATAACCCCCTCCTGCTGGATCAGCCAGCGCAGCGCGACCTGGGCCGGGGTCCGGCCATGGTCGGCGGCGATCGCCTTGACCTCCGGCTCGTCCAAAACCTTGCCCCTGCCGATCGGCGCATAGGCGGTGAGTGAAAGGCCGTGGCGCCGACACGCCTCCAGAACCGGCGTCTGATCGAGATGAAGGTGATATTCGACCTGATTGGTGGCAAGCTGCGCCTCGCTGGCCGCGACGGCCTCTTCGATCAGCTTGACGTTGAAGTTGGCAACGCCGACCGCCCGCGCCAGGCCGCGAGTTTTGACCTCGTTGAGCGCCCCGATCGCCTCCTGAACCGAGACCTCCGGGCTCGGCCAATGGATCAGATAGAGATCGACATAGTCGAGGCCGAGCCGCTTCAGGCTCTCCTCGGCGGCATGCTGGAGCTGGCCATCGCGCAAGTGGGTATGCCAGACCTTGGTCGTGACGAAGACCTGATCGCGGGGAACGCTCGCCGCCTTCAGGCCGCGTCCGACGGCGTCCTCGTTGTCGTACATCTCCGCCGTGTCGAGATGGCGAAATCCGGCGCCGAGGGCCGCGGTGACCATGCGTTCGCAATCGCCACCCTTCAATGGCCAAGTCCCGAAGCCGAGGGTGGGAATGGCAACGTCCGCGGTTTCCACCGTGAGCATGGCTGTCTCCGATCGTTCGTGGAAGCTGAGAAAGTGAGACGTTGCGCGCGCGAACGGCGCATGTGCGCAACCCCTTCGCGCGCGCAGAAACGCGGTGCGTGCGCAGGGAACGTTCGAATGCCTGTTTGACGCAAATCCGGACGGAAAACCGGTACCCACTTTTCCTGGATTTGCTGTCCCCACTCGCAAATCCGGACGGAAAACCGGTACCCACTTTTCCTGGATTTGCTGTCCCCACTCGCAAATCCGGACGGAAAACCGGTACCCACTTTTCCTGGATTTGCTGTCCCCACTCGCAAATCCGGACGGAAAACCGGTACCCACTTTTCCTGGATTTGCTGTCCCCACTCGCAAATCCGGACGGAAAACCGGTACCCACTTTTCCTGGATTTGCTTTACCTGTCCGGCGTCAGCGTCGTGCCGTCGACATAGCCGACGCGGCCATTCCAGCCGATCTCGCAGGCGCGCTCGTCGAGCAGCGTGCGCCATGTGGCCGGCGAACCGAATTGCCAAGTGCTGAACGGGATCTCCGGCCGGCACCAGCGCAAGACGATCCCGTCCGCGCCCTTCGGCAGCTTCGCGACCGTCCCTGACCCGCTTTCGATCGAGGCCCGCAGCGCGGTCCCCGAGCGCGTTTGGTAGCGCATTTCATAGGGGCTTACGGACTCCGCTGATGCCGCGCTCAGTGTCAGCCCCAGCGCCGCCGTCGCGAGAAAGGCCGCAGCGATCCGCATCATCGTCGGTTCCGTCTGTAGGGAAAGAGAAAGCGAGCGGAGACGCCGGTTCCCCGCTCGCAAGACCTCAGCCGATGTCGCGCTGGGACTGCACGACCTTGCCGACGAGCCCGTACTCGGTCGCCTCGTCGGCACCCATCCAGTAGTCGCGATCGGTGTCCTTGGCGATCCGCTCGATCGGCTGGCCGGTGGCCTCGGAGAAGATCTTGTTCAGGCGATCGCGCATTTTCAGGATCTCGCGCGCCTGGATCTCGATGTCGGTCGCCGCACCGCCGGCGCCACCGGACGGTTGGTGCAGCAGGAAGCGCGTGTTCGGGGTGCAGAAGCGCCGCTCCTTCGGCGTCGACACGTAGATCAGCGCGCCGGCGGAGGCGACCCAGCCCATCCCGAGAATGTTCACCTTCGGGGAGATGAAGCGGATGGTGTCGTGGATCATGTCGCCCGATTCGACGTGGCCACCCGGCGACGACACGATCACGGTGATCGGATCGTCGGACACGTGGGCGAGCGCCAGGAGCCGCTGGGTGACGTCGCGGGCCATATCCATCGACACCTGACCGATCACCATCACAGTGCGGGCATCGAACAGATGCTTGTCGACCGGGATCGACTGTTGCGCCTTGATCTTCTCCTCGTCCTCGTCGTCGTCGAGGCGGGGTGCGGTCTCGTAGGCCTGAGGCATGGTGGTCCAATCCGGTGTGGGAAGTCGGAACGCGCCGGACGACGCATTGCCGTTATCGTTTTGTAGTGATCCCGATGTCGTCACGCAAACCCCTCGCGTCAATACGAGCCCGGTTCTCTCCGTTTTCCCGTCCCACCCGCACCGCATTTGGCGCCGCGTTGCTACCGATCGCCACCGTAGACGCAAAATCTCGCAAACGTGAACGCCGATCGTGGCCTGCGACCGCCTGAGCAGTTGCAATGACATCCTCGCTTCGTTTGGCTTGATTAGAAGTCGACGCATTCCAATCAGATAGGGGATGAGCTTCCATGAAAATGTTTGCTGCAGGAGCGGCGGTCCTTCTGGCCGCGACGATCGCAACGCCGTTTTCCGCCGCATGGTCGGACGATGCGCCGATGGGGGTCGACGCGATCGCCAAGCGCCAGGAGCTCATGAAGTCGGTGGGCCGGGCCACCAAGGCCGCAGGCGATATGGTGAAGGGCGAGAAGCCTTGGGACCAGGCCGTCGCCGAGGACGCCATGGACACGCTGATAGAGGTCGGCACGACCTTCCCGAGCCTGTTCCCGGACGATTCCAAGACCGGTCACGACACCGAGGCCGCGCCGGCGATCTGGGAGCAGACGGCGGAGTTCGACGCCAAGGCCGCCGCGCTGGCCGAAGATGCGGAAGCGGCGAAAATGGCCGCCGCCAACGGGCTCGACGCCTTCAAGCCGGCCTTCGGCAAGACCGCCCGCAACTGCCGCGACTGCCACGAGCAATTCCGCGTCAAATAAGCGGCTGGACCGATTCGCGGTTGGGGAGACCTTATGCGACGCTTGTTGCTTGCGTTGATCGTGCTCGTTGCGCTAGTCGCGGCGGGCTTCTGGTTCGTGACGGCGCCACGCTCGCTGGCCGAGGCGGACCTCCCCGACCACACCCCTGATTTGAACAATGGCGAAACGCTGTTCTGGGCGGGCGGCTGCGCTGCCTGCCATGCCGCGCCCGGCGCCGGGGACCAGGACCTCACGAAGCTTGGAGGCGGAGCGGAACTCGCCTCGCCGTTCGGCCCGTTCTCCGTACCCAACATCTCTCCCGACCCGACGACGGGAATTGGCGATTGGTCGACGCTCGATTTCGTCAATGCGCTGCGCTTCGGCGTCTCGCCTGAGGGCCGCCACTACTATCCCTCCTTCCCCTACGCCTCCTACCAGCACATTCGCCTGGAGGACCTGATCGACCTGAAGGCGTTTCTGGATACGCTGCCGGCCGTCGACAACGCCGTCGCTCCGACCGCCCTCTCCTTCCCGTTTTCGGTCCGTCGCGGGATCGGCCTTTGGAAGCGGCTCTATGCCAACGATCCGGGCTTCACGCCCGATCCCGCCCTATCCGAAGAGGAGGCTCACGGCGCCTACCTGGTGCGCGGTCCCGGCCATTGCGGCGAATGCCACACGCCGCGGACGGTCTTCTTCGGCATGGATCAATCGCGTTGGCTGGCAGGCGCGCCGCTCCTGGAAGGCGACGGCAGGGTGCCGAACATCACCCCTTCGCAAGATGGGATCGAAAGCTGGAGCGCTTCCGATATCGCCTACTATCTCGAATCGGGCTTCACGCCCGACTACGACGTAGTGGGCGGAGCGATGGCGCCGGTGCAAAAGAACTGGTCGCACGTGCCCGCGGCCGACAGGGACGCCGTGGCGGCCTATCTGAAGGCGGTTGCTCCGCAACCATCCGCGAACTGATCTCGCCACGAACGGCGCCAGCAGACGCTCCGCGCGAGTGGATTGGCCCGTTGCATCCTCTGGATAACTAAAGGAAACTCGGTGCAGGTCGTGCCCATCCGATGGATTGGGCGCGACACGCAATCAAACCAAGACCGGACACTCAATGTCTGGCTCACCAGTTTCCAGAGATCCGGAGCCCTCCATGACCTTCGCTCGCCTGCTTGCCTCGGCTGCCATCGCCACCGCCCTTGCCGCCGGCCCAGCCGCCGCCAAGGACTGGGACGTCGTTCGCATCGGTACAGAAGGAGCCTATCCGCCCTTCAACAATCTCACCTCCAGCGGCGAGCTCGTCGGCTTCGACGTCGACATAGCCAAGGCGCTTTGCACGCAGATGGAGGTGAAGTGCGAATTCGTCACCCAGGACTGGGACGGCATGATCCCGGCCCTGAAGGCGAACAAGTTTGACGCCATCATTGCGTCCATGTCGATCACCGACGAGCGCAAGAAGGAAGTCGACTTCACCAACAAATATTACAATACGCCGCCGGCGCTCGCGGTCCCGAAGGACTCCAGCCTGACCGCACCGGACAAGGGCTCCGACGTCGTCGCCACCATGGCGGACGCGCTCGACGGCAAGGCCCTCGGCGCTCAGTCGTCCACGACCCATTCCAACTACGCCGAGGCGAAATTCCCCGATGCCGACCTGCGGCTTTATCCGACGCCGGACGAATACAAGCTCGATCTTGAAAATGGCCGCCTCGACGCCGCCGTCGACGACATCGTCGTGCTGTCCGACTGGATCGACAGCGACGAAGGCGGCTGCTGCAAGATCCTGACGCCGCTGCCGATCGATCCGGAAATCAACGGCGAAGGCATCGGCATTGCCGTGCGCAAGGAAAACCAGGATCTCAAGGAGATGCTCAACAAGGCCATCGTCGCGATCCGCGAAGACGGCACCTATCAGAAAATCAACGACAAGTATTTCTCGTTCGACGTCTATGGCGACTAAGCCTGCCGACTACGGGACACTCCGAACGCACCGGAGGGATCGGCAAAAGCTGGCCCTCCGCATGCTTGGTTTTTCCGGAGCAGCGGTGCCAGACTTCCGCTGACCCGTTGAGGCCAGAGATTTGCATTTCGGCAAGATCTGTCCTCACGACACGGCGAAGATCGCATGCCCGATTGGCTCTCCCTTCTCTCTTTCGGCCCCGACGGCTGGGGCGATCAGATCGCGGCCGGAGCGCTCGTCACCGTGGGGCTCGCGGTGGCGACGCTTCCATTCGGCCTGGCGATGGGCTTTCTCACCGCGCTTGCCAAAACCTCCGACGAGCCGACGCTTCGGATCTCCGCGGAGATCTACACCACAGTGTTTCGCGGACTGCCCGAGCTTCTGACGCTGTTCATCATTTATTACGGCGCCCAGATCCTGCTTCAGCAATTCCTGTCGCTCTTCACCGACACCTATATCGAGATCAACGGCTTCGTTGCTGGCATGATCGCGCTCGGCGTGGTGTTTTCCTCCTATGCCAGCGAGGTGTTCCAGTCGGCGCTGAAGGGCGTGCCAAGAGGCCAATATGAGGGCGCGGGCGCGCTCGGGCTGAGCCGCGGACAGACCATGCGGCTCGTGATCCTGCCGCAGCTCATCCGGCTTGCGCTGCCCGGCCTCTCCAATCTGTGGCTGGTCCTGCTCAAGGACACCGCACTGGTCTCCGTGATCGGGATCGAGGACATCCTGCGCCAGGCCGGCATTGCCGCCCGCGTGACCAAGGAAGCCTTCCTGTTCTTCGGGATAGCCTGCCTGATCTATCTCCTGTTCTCCATCCTGTCCTCGATCGGGATCGCGCGCATCGAACGCTGGGCCTCGCGGGGGAATGTGCGATGAGCGTGCAGACACCGCCTCTGCGCATCATCGCGCCGAAACGCCCTTGGACCGGAACGCGCATTCTCGGCCACGTCCTGCTGGCGCTTTGGATCACGTTCGGGCTGGCAACCGTCTGGTTTCTGGTCGATTCGTCAGGCCAGAGCTTTCTCGGGCGCTATGGCGAGAAGCTGATTTCCGGCTTCCTCGTCACGCTCGAGCTCGTCGGGCTTTCGGTCGCGATCGGCGCCGCACTGTCGCTGCCGATCGCCGCCGGTCGGATGTCAAAGAACTGGCTGATCGGGTCGGTCGCCTACGGCTACGTCTATTTCTTTCGCGGCACGCCGCTGATCGCCCAGGCCTTTCTGTTCTACTACGGGGCCGGCTCGTTCCACCGCGAGCTGGAGGCGATCGGCGCCTGGTGGATATTCCGCGACGCCTTTTCCTGCGCGGTCTTCACCTTCGCGCTCAACACAGCCGCCTATCAGGCGGAGATCCTGCGCGGCGCGATCGAAAGCGTGCCGAGAGGACAACGCGAAGGCGCCATGGCGCTCGGTCTGCCCCGGCGCGCGATCTTTCTGCGCGTGATCCTGCCGCAAGCGCTTGTCATCGCGCTGCGCCCCTACGGCAACGAAATCATCCTAATGATCAAGGGCTCCGCCATCGCCTCCATCATCACCGTCTACGACCTGATGGGCGAAACCCGGCGCGCCTTCTCCCGCTCGTTCGATTTTCAGGCCTATGTCTGGGCGGCACTGCTCTACCTGTCCGTCGTGGAGACGCTGAGCCGGGTTTGGTCTGTTCTCGAGCGCAGGCTGACCCGGCATCTGGAGCGACCGACACAGACGAACGAGCCGCATCCCGACGAAGAACCGGCCGCCGCGCGCCCCGACGCGATCGACGACTGACACGCAACATCGGGTAGAAGGCGGCCGCCACCTGAGTCGTGCCGACGGGTCGGTTGGGGCGCGTGAACCCGCTTCATCGATGAGGAACCACCATGTCCGCCGAGTTCGCCGACGAGCCGCCCTTGCATCCCGAGACCATCGCCGCCCAGGCGCTCGGCCATATCGATCGCGAGACCGGCGGGGTCGTCCCGCCCCTGCAGCCGTCGACCACCTTCGCCCGCGAGGGCGACTACCGGCCGATCAGGCCAGGCAACATCTATGCCCGAGACGACGCTCCGACCGTGCGCGACGCGGAGGCCATCATCGCAGCGCTGGAACACGGTAAGGAGGCGCGCCTGTTCGCCTCCGGGATGGCGGCGATCGCGACGCTTCTGAGGGCCGGCGCCGGCGCTCCGATCGCCATGCAGAAAGGCATCTACTACGGCAGCCAGTTGTTCGCGGCCCGCGCGCTCGCCGGCCACGGCGTGGAGATCCGCTGGTTCGAGGGCGGCGATCTGGCAAGCCTCGCCGAGGTCCTGGCCGACGGCGCCGTCAGGCTGGTATTCGCCGAAACCCCCTCCAATCCCTGGCTGACGGTGGTCGATATCGCCGAGGCCGCCCGGCTCTCTCATGCCCACGGGGCCAAGCTCGCCGTCGATTCCACCGCCGCGACGCCGATCTACACGACGCCGCTCACCCTCGGTGCCGACTATGTCGTCCATTCCGCTACCAAAGCACTCAACGGCCACTCCGACCTTCTGGCCGGGGTGATCGTGACGGCCGACCCAAGCGATCCATTGTGGGAGGCCATCTGCCGCGAGCGCCACGACGCCGGTGCGGTGCTTGGCGCCTTCGAGGCCTGGCTTCTAATCCGCGGCATGCGAACCCTCGGCGTCCGGGTGCGCGCGGCAACGGCGAACGCCAGCGCGATCGCCGGCTATCTTTCCGGTCATCGCAACGTCGAGATCGTGCGCTATCCGGGCCTTGCGGCCCATCCCGGCCATGCCATCGCCCGAAAGCAGATGACGGGCGGCTTCGGCAGCTTGTTGTCGTTCGACGTGACAGGTGGGGCGGAGGCGGCGCTCGCGGTTGCCGGCCGGCTGCGGCGGATCGTACGCGCCACGTCGCTCGGCGGCGTGGAGACCTTGATCGAGCACCGCCAGTCGGTCGAGGATCCGATGAGCGGCATGCCCGGAGGGCTGTTGAGGCTTTCAGTGGGGATCGAGCATGTCGACGATCTGATCGACGATCTCGACGGCGCGCTGGCGCCGCTTGCCTAATCCCTGCTCCGACAGGCACAAGGCGGAGAGCGGGACGAGGAAAAGTGGGAACCGGTTTTCCGCCCGCGTCCCGCTCTCACCTAAAGAGCGATCAACTCATCCCTTCGAACAGAGTCCGACGGGGTTGATCTTGAGCGGGACGAGGAAAAGTGGGAACCGGTTTTCCGCCCGCGTCCCGCTCTCACCTAAAGAGCGATCAACTCATCCCTTCGAACAGAGTCCGACGGGGTTGATCTTGAGCGGGACGAGGAAAAGTGGGAACCGGTTTTCCGCCCGCGTCCCGCTCGGTCCAAAAGGAAGCAAGCGCTGCATGGCGGCGTGCGCACCAACCAACAGGAGAGGCAAGGATGGCCAAGGTCGCCTTTATCGGGCTTGGGGTCATGGGATATCCGATGGCCGGGTACCTGAAAACCCGTGGCGGTCACGAGCTGACCGTCTACAACCGCACCGCCGCCAAGGCGGAAAAATGGGTCGCGGAGTTCGGCGGCACCGCGGCACCGACCCCGCTGGAGGCCGCGGAAGGCGCGGACTTCGTGTTCGCTTGCGTCGGCAACGACGAGGACCTGCGCAGCGTCACCCTCGGCGACGACGGCGCCTTCCATGCCCTGAAGGAAGGCGCGATCTTCATCGACAACACCACCGCTTCCGCCGAGATCGCGCGCGAACTTGCCGCCGACGCCGATCGCCGCGGCGCTGCGTTTCTCGATGCGCCGGTCTCCGGCGGTCAGGCGGGCGCGGAAAACGGCACGCTAACGGTGATGGTCGGCGGCGACGAAGAGGTCTTCGCCAAGGCCAAGCCGGTGATCGACTGCTACGCCAAGATGGTCGGCCACATGGGCGAGGCGGGCGCCGGGCAGCTCACCAAAATGGTCAACCAGATCTGCATTGCCGGCCTGGTGGAAGGGCTGTCGGAAGCCATCAACTTCGCCCAGAAGGCCGATCTAGACGTGGGCAAGGTGATCGGCGTGATCTCCAAGGGCGCTGCGCAATCCTGGCAGATGGAGAACCGCTGGGAGACCATGCGCGACGGCAAGTTCGATTTCGGCTTCGCCGTCGACTGGATGCGCAAGGATTTGGCGATCTGCCTGGCGGAGGCCAACCGCAACGGCGCTCAGCTTCCCGTCACCGCGCTGGTCGACCAGTTCTATGCCGACGTCCAGGCCATGGGCGGCAAGCGCTGGGACACCTCCAGCCTGATCGCCCGCCTGGATCGGAAGTAGCGAAGATTGTCGGTTTTTTCCGCTCACGCCAACTCGCGGCTCCGCGTGGGCGGTCTAGAGCGTGTCATTTTGTGACGGAAGCGTATCCTGCGTTTTGGAAGTAGTTGGCGCATTCGTCGGATGGGATGGTCTGGACGAGATGCCCGACGTGACGCCATGTG